>JAJZYO010000263.1 GCA_021798075.1 Actinomycetes bacterium | reverse complement strand
AAACCCGGAAACCAGCAAACCTGGGGCCACGTACGCGTCCCTTCGGCGATTTCGAAGGGCGAGGCACAACTGGTGCCAAGAGGTCCCTACGCAAGTTGTCGCAAGACCAGCTCCTATGTCGTTTGCTATGTCGTATACTATGTCGTTGTAGATGTCGGCTCCCTATTAGTGGGGAGCTATTGGCCAAGGAGGTTGCTTCGGCTCAGTCCACCGCCGCCCGTGCCCTCGAGGGCAGCACTTACCGCAACAGGGCCGTGAGGGTCCGCCGGGCGCTCTCGACCGAGGAGCTCGCGCAGGTCGTAGACGTCCAGCCACGCCAGGTCCAGCACTGGGTCGCCGGCGACCACCGGCCCCAGGGGCGGGCACGGGAACGCCTGCTCGACTTGGACTACGTGGTCGAACTGCTCGGCGACGTCTACGACGACGAAGGCGTACAGATCTGGCTCCACGGGAGGAACCGCTCGCTAGGAGGGCGCCGCCCCCTCGAACTTCTGATCAAAGGGGACTTCCCGACCGTCCTCGCTGCGGTCGAGCGCCTGGCCTCCGGCGCCATGTAGACAGGGTGGGACGCGACCTCAGTGAGGCCGTCGCTCGCGCGCCACGGACCGAAGTCCACGGCATTTTCGAGCGCCACGTGGCCATCAAGTGGGTTCCCCGCGCGCTCGAGGCTGCTGGCGCGGGCCACGTCGTCGAGCGTCTGCCAGAGGAGCCCTTCACGCACCCAGCGGATCCTTCCTTCGACACCCACGTAAGAGCAGCCGCCGAGCGGCGCGCCCTAGAGCAGGAGATCGTCGAGAGCCTTCGCCAGCTCCGCGAGGCCATAGGCCTCACCCAGGCCGACCTTGGCCGGGCGTGGGGCCCCCAGGCTCAGGTCTCACGCCTGGAGAGGGACCCTGCGAGGGTGGTCCTTGCGACCCTGGTAGGGTACGTCCAGGCGCTCGGTGGAGAACTGGTTGTCGAGGCGAAGGTCGAAGGCCGGACTTACCGTTACCGGGTTGCCTAGCAACGTCTTCGTCCGTACCCGATGCATCAGTAAGTGAGTAAGTACGTACGTCAGTAGGTATGCGCACCGAGCTTCAGTCGTGCACCCGGGCCGCGATCCTTTCAGCGAGCTCCCCGTCCTCGCTCATTTCTGCGAGCAAGGCACGCAGGACAGCCGACCCCGAGACGAACCAGTTGGTGGCATGGTTGCGAAGCGTCAAATACTCGGTGTCATCGAGGTCGACCGTCACGCGATGGGCACGGGTGCTTCGTCCCGCGTCAACACGCGTTGCCGTAACCGCGTTCGGACGATCTCGCTTAGCAACCGACTGCATCCTGGCGGAGAGGTCGCGAGAGGTCATGGGCTGTCCTTTGCAGTCTTGAGCGCCGCTCTCAGCTCTCCCAGGGCCGCACCGTAGGCAGCTAGGCCTTCTGGGTCGGGACGGTCCCCGAAACTAGCGGCGATGCCTTCACGAGCAGGGATCACGGTTTGGAGTACCGGCAGGCCCAATTGGTCGAGCGCGTCTTTGGCGCCGGCGAGGCTGCGAGTACGGCTGCGAGCCTGGGTCAGTAGGACCGCTGCAGGCACTTCCGCCTCGCGCACTTCGTCGAGGGTCTCTCCCAGGCGGTCAAGGTCGAGCAAAGTTGTCCGCACAGGCACTACTGCCACATCGGCTCGGCCGAGGGCCGACCGGACGAGCCTTAGGTCACCGGGAGGGGTGTCGATCACCACCTCCGCGCCGTTGCAAAGCCCACGCAGCCCTCGCAGGGCCTCCGGTGTCGTTACTCCTACGGTAAGGACCCCATCACCAAGCCCGCCGGCTTCGTCGGCCCAGCGAAGGGCGCTGGCTTGACGGTCGGCGTCGGCTAGCACCACCTTCTCGCCTGAACTGGCCATTGCCCATGCGAAGTACACGGCCGTGGTCGTCTTTCCCACCCCTCCCTTCAGGGCAGCGACGGCGATCACGGTCACGAGACAAATCCTATCAGTAAGTCCGTAACCCCGTAGTAACGCAGATACGGATCTCCGTAAACCTCGCTCCAGCACGTGCTTGGTCCGTCCGGGCACCATCCCACAAGCGCGCGCTGCAATTGGCTAGAGTTACACACGTGTCATGCCTTGCCGCCGAAGACCAGATCTCGGACGACGCCATGCTCACGACGACCCAGGCCGGCAAGCTGGTCGGCCGTCCGGGTGTCTCCGTGAGGATGGCCCTCTTGAGCGGAGCGCTCCATGGCGAGCGCCAGCGGGACTACTGGCTCGTTAAGGCTGGCGACGTGCTCGCCTGGGACGCACGTACCCGCAGAAGCCGCCACCCTGTGCGGAGGCTCCCGGTACCGCGCACCGACGAAGTCGCGAGCCTGTTGGAGGAGTACGGCTCCATAACCTCAGAAGAGGTCGCCAAGTTCCTCCAGGTGCACCCCGGTAACGCCCGCAAGTACCTGGCGCTCCTCGGCCTGGAGGGCCGGGCCGAGCGTCGCCCCGACGGGCAGTGGGCCCTCTGCGAACGACGCCAGGACAGCGGGGAAGGAGCCGCCTAGCCCTTTAACCCAACCCCCCTCATGCCGGCTTTAGGCCGGACGCGAAACGAGGACTGGCGGCAACCAGCCCCCGTAACTAAAAACCAACGACCGAGAAACCCTTTCGGCCCGACCGAGAAACCCACGCTCATAGTAGCGCACCGGCGGGCCGCAAGGGGGCCATTCCGGCCGTTGGTCTTCCTCGACGCGCTTCGAAGGAGGCCACGCCCTGACCCCAACAGACGGCCGAGCCCTGTACCTGGGCCGGCACCACCACAACAGCGCCGGTACGAGAGCTACCGCCGCCCCCCCTGGAGGGCTCACCGGCCCGTGAGCGGCCCCGGTGCCTTCACCCAGCTCGTCCCCGAGCACCTGGGGGCCATAGCCGGGCTCGCCGCCCGCCCCCGGGCCCGGCGCGCCCTGGACGTCCCCGCCCTGGCCTGCGAGCTCGCCGGCGAGGCCGACTGGCGCACCGGCCGGCTCCCCGGCTTCTCCCGCCGCTCCTGGGCGAGGCGCCACCACCGGGGCTACTGGCGCCTCCGCCAGTCCCTGGAGGCCCTCGCCCAAGCCGGAGTGCTCACCGAGAAAAAGGGCGAGGCCTTCGTCGACTTGGACCGCCTCCGCCACCAAAGAGGCGAAGAGGACGGCCCCCCCTTCGTCCAGCTCCTCCCCGGCGCCGTCGAGGCCTTCGCCTCTGAGCACGGGCTCTCCCGGCTGGAGGCAGACGTGCTCTGTGACCTCGTGCTCGCCTCGGGCCCCACCGGCCTCGTGGGGGCTACGAGCCAGGACGCCCTGGCCAGGCGCTGGGGGGCGGCCTGGGCCACCGCGCACGGCGCCCTCTGCTCCCTCGCCCGGGCCGGCGCCGTCTCGGCGCCCTTCTGCCGGGGCCAGAGGGTCACCTTGGCCGTGACAGCCAAGGCGGCCCTGGTCCGCCCGGCACCGGCCTCCCCTCCCCGGCGCCGTGAGCGCCACCGCTCCGCCCAGCCCCGGGGGGAGGCCGACCAGGCCGCGGCGAGGATCTGGGCGCACTTCCACCTGGGCGGCCCTCCCCCCGGCCCCCTCGTCGCCGTCACCCGCCAGGCCGTCCGCGACGGCGCCCCCCCTGCCGGCATCGTGGAGCGGGTGGTGGCCGAGGGCCCCTTGACCGGGCTCAGGGACATGACAGCCGGCCTCGTGGCCCGGGTGAAGAGGGCCGCCCAGGCCTACGAGGAGGCCCGCCGCCAAGCCCTGGAGGACGAGCGGCGCCGGGCCGAGGCGGAGGCGGCCCTGGCCGCCCGGGCGGCCGAGGAGGCCCTGGCCGACGCCCAGGCGGCCGCCGACAGCCGCTACGTCGCCTCCCTCGTCCCCCTGGAGGCCTTGGCCCGCATAGGCGGCCTCGCCGATGCCCCGGGGGGCCGTCTCGGGCTCCTCCTGGCCGAGGGCAAGGTGCTCGACTGGGCACGCCGGGCCGTGGCGGCCAAGCCGGGGCTACCCAAAGAGGCCGCCCTCGCCTACTACCTCGTCCACGAGCCCCCTCCCGGCCCCGCCCCCCCGATCGGCGCCGACGCCGCCGGGCCGGGCGTGGCGGAGGCCCTCTCCGCCCTCACCCGCTAGAGCCCGAAGAGGCAGGGGCCCGCAAGGGCCCCTATAGGCGCGCCCCGGGGCGAGGCCCTGGCCCGCCCCCGCGCCCCGGCCCCCTCTGGTGACGCCCGCCCGAGGCCCGCCAGGCCCCGGGCACCTCCCTTCGGACGCCCCGCACGCTGCACCGGCGCC
>JAJZYO010000262.1 GCA_021798075.1 Actinomycetes bacterium | reverse complement strand
GACAGGACCGTACTGCCGCTGCCATTCGGCAGATCCTGCAGTGCCCCGGGTGGAAGGCTCCTCGTCCCCGCCGTCACCGTCACCCGCTGTATCCAGCTGATCTTGCCTTTGGCAATCGCCTGGCCAAGTGCGTCCAGCACGTAAAGGTCGGAGGCCGAGCCCAATGGCATTGGAGTCGCCGCGTTGAGCGTGTGCAGAGGCGTACACGAGTTACCCGTCACCGAGCCAACGAACAGGCCCACCTTCGGCGCGACCGACGTCACCGCCTTGTCGACCTCGGCCCAACTAGTAGATGACCTCAGGTACGACTGGAACAGCAGCGCTCTAATGCGCCCGTTGACGTCTACCAAGAGGTCGATCGTGTACGCCGTGCCGATCTTGGTTTCGACCACACCCGAAAGGCCAACCCGCTGGCTCGTCACGACGGACTGAAGCGTGACGGGCCCCAATTTCTCCAGCTGGGCGTTCACTTGAGCGGGTGGGGTCTGGGACAGGTACGCGGCGTCGAAATGCTCGTCCACCTGGGCCACGGGCACAGGAAGATGGCTCATCGCCTGTAGGAGCCACGCCAGTTGCGACCCGGCCTTGGTCTTGGGGACGCTCGCCCCGCTCGCCGCTGGCGTCGCCCCGGCCTCGAGGTACTTAGCCTCCCGTTGAGCCGCCACTTGTGCAACCGGACGCGCCAGAGGTTGCGCCGAGACCGACGGGCCCCCCGTTGCCACAGCCAGGGTGCACACGGCACATACAACCGCAGCTGCGCGACAGGGCCGCCGCCCGCAGCCGCGCCCAACCCAGAATAACTTCCTTGGGGTCGCCATCGCGACATCTTGGCACAGCTCATCCCGAGGCGGTCCCTTCGTCATTTGGGGAGCCCTACCCTGTGAAGCCGTGGTGTCCTAGCTTGTGGAACCCCGACGTCCGCTTTCGCCCGCTGGTCGGGCGCGGCTCCGTGCGCTCCGTCTCCTCCGGCGCCAGACCGCCGGCGCGGAAGGCCCCGGGCTCCCCATCCCCGGAACCCCCCCATCCCCGGAACCTCCCCATCCCCGGAACCTCCCCATCCCCGGAACCTCCCCATCCCCGGAACCTCCGAGTCACCGGAACCTCTAGCCGCGGAACTATGGTCGGCTGCATGAGCCATGACATGCCAGGCGACCTGGAAGCACAGACGATCACGATCAAGGGCCACGGGGGGGACGAGATCGAGGCCTACCTCGCCGAGCCCCGGGGCTCCGGCCCCTACGGCGGCGTCGTAGTGATCCACCACATGCCCGGCTACGACAGGAGCACCAAGGAGATCACTCGCCGCTTCGCCGCCATGGGTTACGTCGCTCTCATGCCGAACCTTTACCACCGTGAGGCACCGGGCGCCGCCCCCGACGACGCCGCCGCGACCGCCCGCGCCCAAGGCGGCGTGCCCGACGAACGGCTGGTCGGCGATGTCGCCGGAGCCATGGCGCACCTGAAGAGCTTTCCCAAGTGCAACGGGAAGGTAGGCACCGTCGGTTACTGCTCCGGCGGGCGCCAGAGCTTCCTGTCGGCCGTCTCGCTTCAGCTCGATGCCGCCGTGGCTTGCTATCCCGGAGGCGTCGTGCACGGCGCACCGCCAGGGTCACCCTTAAGCTTCGCGCCGCTCATCGGGCGGTCGAAGGACCTTTCCTGCCCGCTGCTCGGGCTGTTCGGAGAGGAGGACAAGTTCCCCTCTCAAGAAGAGGTAGCGACCCTAGACAAGGAGCTCACCTCCCACGGCAAGGACCACGAGTTCCACTCTTACCCCGGCGCAGGCCATGCCTTTTTCGACGTCGACCGGCCCTCCTACCGTGTCGAGGCCGCACTCGACGGGTGGAAGCAGGTCACAGCGTTCTTCGGCCGCCACCTGGGCTCCTGACTGAGGCTGCGCGCGATGTGCACTTACCACACCGAGCACCTGGAGCTTAGGGACAGCAGCGGCAAAGGGGCAGATGGCTGGTTCACGCTACGTGAGGCCTCGGTCTACTACGACCACCCGGTCCATGCGCCGGCAGAGCACACCGTTAACGTCGACTTCCTCAACCGTTCGCTTGGCCCCTCGGCGCGGGTGGCGGTCGAGCTCGACCCAGGCTCTGCACGGGAACTGGCACGAGCCCTCCTGGAAGCCGCCGACCTGGCGGCTTCTCATTCGGGTCAAGGCCACTAGCGAGACCGACCTGGCAGGGAGCCGGGGCGGGGCTGGCCAAGCGCCGGAATGGGCGGCGTTCAGTTCTCGGCCAGCGCGCCCTCGCTCCACGCCTCGAACAGCCGCGCATAGTGGCCGCCGGCCTCGATCAGTTCGTCGTGGCTCCCCACCTCGGCCAGGGTCCCGTCGCGCACCACAGCCACCCGGTCTGCCCGTTCGGCCGCGGTCAGCCGGTGCGCGACCACTATCACCGTCCTGTCCCGGGCGAGCCGCTCGAGCGCTGCTTCCGCCTGGCGTTCCGTACCGGGGTCGATACTCGACGTGGCCTCGTCCATGATGAGGACGGCCGGCTCCGTCAGGGCGGCCCGCGCAAGGCTCACGAGCTGGCGTTCCCCAGCCGACAGGTGGCCGCCCCGTTCCCCAACGTCGGTGTTCTCCCCCTCAGGCAGGCTGGCGACCCACTCCTCGAGGCCAAGCTTGCGCACGGCGGCGCGGGCCTCCTCAAGGGTGGCGCCGGGCCTGCCAAGGGCGACGTTTTCGAGTACCGTGCCACGGAAGAGGAACCCCTCTTGGGGCAGCACCACGATCCGTTCTCTGATGTGAGCGAGCAGGGCCTCTCGGAGGTCGACCCCGCCAAAGCGCACAGCGCCCGATAGCGGGTCGTACAAGCGCCCCGCCAGTTTGGCGATCGTCGACTTGCCCCCGCCCGTCGGCCCCACCAAAGCGAGGTGCTCCCCCGCTTCGATACGCAGGTCGACGCCGTCCAGCACGAGGCGCTCTTCGAGGGTGTCAGCGCCTTCCGGGGTGCCGTCTTCTTCGGAGCCCAGACCGTACGCGAAGGCGACGCAATCCAGCTCGAGCGAGCCCCGCTCGGGGAGCGGCACGGGGTCGCTCGGGTCCACCATCGCCGGGTCGAGCGAGAGCAGTTTGAAGACCGTCTTGAGCGCCGCCCCGGAGGACTGCAGCAGGTCAAAAAGCTGCGAGAGCCCAGAGATGGCAATGAACAGATTGGCCAGGTAAAGCACGAACGCCGCCACCGTCCCCACGGAGGTCAGGTGCGCGTTCACCATAATTGCCCCCGCGATCAGCACCACGACGCTGCTCATAACCCCCGACAGCTCGATCTTCGGGAAGAAGCGCGAGGAGATGCGCACGGTTGCCAGCTCGCCCTCGAGCTGGCAACCGTTCACCTCCTTGAAGCGCTCGATCGTCGCCTCCTCCTGGCGGAACGCCTGCACGACCCTCACGCCGGCGAGGCTCTCGTCCAAAGTGTCGAGCGCGTCCCCGATCAGCTCGCGGACCGCCCCGTAGGCCTTGGAGGAGGTCGTCCGGTACCGCGCGGCCGCCACCAGGGCCGGCACGAGCGACACGACGACCACCAGCCAGAGCAGTGGGGACATCACTATCAGCACGATCATCACGGAGATGAAGAGCCCGACGCTCGTCACAAAACTGGACAACCCGCTCTGTACGAGGCTCTCCAGCACGTCAATGTCGGCAGTCATGCGGGAGACGAGCTGGCCCGAGCTTTCAGACTCGAAAAAGCCGAGCGGCTGCGCGAGCAGGTGGCTGAAGACCCTCTTGCGGAGCTCGTTCAAGTAGGCCTCGCCGGTCCCCGAGACCATGAGCGTCTGGACGCGCGTGAGCACGAAATAGACCGCCGCCATCGCTACGTAGAGCGCCCCTGCGATGTCTATGACCCGCATCGAGTGATGGTGCACGAGGCCGTTGTTGATCGCGTAGCCGACGAGCGCCGGACCGGCCAGCGTCGCACCCAGGGCCGCAAGCAGCACCACCACCGCGGCCGCTATCCGCCGTCTGTAGGGACGGAGCGAAGCGAACACCATTTTCAAGAACCCAGGAGGCGCTTCGATCCGGCTCCGCTTTGGACGGTTGGCCCGCAGTGTTGCTGCCCTCTCAGCCCTCTCAGCCCTCTTGGCCGGCGCCGGCCCCACACCGGGACGCCGCCCGAGCCTGGCCCATGGCCTGGTGGGGCCCTTCATGGCAGGCTCCTCATACCGGCGCCCTCATACCGGCGCCCCTCATACCGGCGCCCCTCATACCGGCGCCCCTCATACCGGCGCCCCTCATACCGGCGCCCCTC
>JAJZYO010000261.1 GCA_021798075.1 Actinomycetes bacterium | reverse complement strand
GCGGACCTCGGCCTCCTTTGGGCAAGCGATGGGCAGGGACCGCGCCATGAAGCCTCTGCCCAGCTCTGCCTCGTCGGTGCCGCTTACCAGAGAAGGCTTGTCCCCAAGGTTTTCGGCCAGGGCTGCGAGGGCCTCCTTGTCGCCAGCGCTGGCCAGCACCCCCGTCCCGCTTGCCTGGGCCGAAACGATGGCGGCCGCGCTGGCGCCGGCGAGCTCGGACGCCCATCGGCATACCAGGCCGAGCGATGTCTCGAGGGGGCCTTCGGACAGCAGCTCCAAGCGGATCTGGGCCGAGGCGGCCTGTGAGCCGGCCTGTAGCCGGAGCCGCGCTTCGGTTGCCTTGCGCTCCGTGATGTCACGTAGCGCGGCCACGACCACGAGGCCCTCATCGCTTTGGAGGGGGGCCAGGCTGATGTCGAGGAGTATTTCCGTGCCGTCGCTCTTCCGGCCGCGAAGGTCGAGACCCGAGCCCATGTAGCGGACGTGGGGGTCGGCGCTGAAAGCGGCCCGTTGGCGCCGGTGGCTGTGACGTAAGCGAGCAGGCACGAGGACCTCGATCGGCTTGCCCTCGAGGGCCCCGGCCGGGTACCCGAACATCGCCTGGGCGAGCTCGTTGACGGCGACGACCTTGCCGTCACCATCGACCGCGATGGCTGCATCGGGCATGAGCGACAGGAAGCTAGCGAGCTCTTCCCCGTCGAGCTTCGGCCCTCTGGCCGGGCGCAGTTGCTCGGCTGGCTCGGCGTGCCTTGCCATCTCTCCGCGGGCAGCTTACTGCCCAACGACCTGCCGGCCCGGGCCCTTAGGCCCTTCCGGGAACCCGCCCGCCTGGGCGATCCTGAGGACATGGCTCCTGCCCAGGTGTCGGTGCTCACGGGTTCGGTTTTGGCCGGCGAGGCCACGAGCGTCGCGGCGGAGCGAGTCCCTTCGGGTCGCTGTCTGGAGCTGCTGACCAGTGCCACGTCAGGGTACCTTGCGCTCTCGCAAGGAGCGCTGCCGCTCGTGGTGCCGGTTACTTGTGCCCTCGATGGAGGGCGTTTGCTGGTGCGCGCCGGGCTCGGGCTGCTCGGTGCGACTTCCGGCCAACCCGGGGTCGTCGCTTTCCACACCTCTGCCACTAGCCCTGACGAGAACACGCGGTGGGAAGTCCTCGTGCAGGGTAGGGCGGAGCTTGACCGTGGCCCCGAGGTGGCCAAGCGTGCCAGATCCGTCCCGCCGGCGCTGGCGTTGGTGGCCGAGGAGGCAACAGTTGTACTCTCCATCTCCATCGAGCTCATCACGGGGCGGGAGTACGTTGGCTCGGGAGGGCATAGCGCAGGCATCCCTCTCACCACGAAGGCTAAGAAGGAGGCGGCCCGATGACCGATGTCCCGTCCGGGACACGAACGGCCCCGACCAGCAGGCCAACTCAGGCTTGGGCGCGCGACGTGGTCCTTTCCGACGGGTCGACGGCGCGCATCCGGCCGCTCACTGCCGAAGATGCCCCGGCGGTGGCGGCGCTGCACTCCCGGCTTTCACCCGAGTCCGTACGCCTTCGGTACTTCGGTCCCCACCCTGAGCTGTCGGCAGAGGAGCTTTCCAACCTCCTCGCCGGAGGTGACCACCAGCACTTGGCGCTGGCTGCCGAGAGGGGCGGGCAGCTCGTGGGACTGGCCCAGTACGACCGCCTGCCGGGTAGTGACGTGGCCGAGGTGGCTTTCGAGGTGGACGACGAGCACCAGGGGCTCGGGGTTGGGACGCTCTTGCTCGAGTACCTGGCGAGCGAGGGACGCCGGTTCGGTCTGAAGCGCTTCAGGGCCGAGGTGCTCCTCGAGAACAACCAAATGATGACCGTCTTCCGCGACGCTGGCTATACCGAGAGCTCCAAGCTCGAGGCTGGCGAGATGACGGTCCTCATGGACATCTCGCCCACCCGCGACGCGCTGGCCGCGCTCTACGAGCGGGACCGCTTGGCCGCGGCCCGCAGCATAAAGCGCCTGCTCGAGCCGCGTTCCGTGGCCGTGATCGGCGCCTCCCGCAAGCCAGGCACGGTCGGCCACGAACTCGTGCGCAACTTGGTGAACGGTGGTTTCCAGGGGCCGGTCTACCCCGTCAACCCGACCGCCACCCACGTCGCCAGCCTGCCGTGCTTCCCCAACATCGAGGCCGTCCCCGGACCGGTCGACCTGGCCGTGATCGCGGTGCCGGCGCGCGCTGTGCCAGACGTCGTAGAGGCCTGCGGGAAAAAGGGCGTGTGCAGCCTGGTGGTGGTGTCTTCCCACTTCGCCGAAGACGGCATGGTCGACCTGGAGCGCCAGGTCGCGCGCCTCGCCCACTCCTACGGCATGCGTATGGTCGGGCCCAACTGCTTCGGGGTGCTCAACACGGCCTCCGACGTCTCGATGAACGCCACCTTCGCGAAGGACACGCCCACTGCGGGCAACCTCGGGTTCGCTTCGCAGTCCGGGGGGCTCGGGATCGCCCTCCTGGCCGACGCAAAGAGGAGGGGCATCGGGCTTTCGGGCTTCGTCTCGATGGGCAACAAGGCCGACGTGAGCGGCAACGACCTACTCAGCTGGTGGTCCGAGGACCCGGCTACAGAAGTGGGGCTCCTTTATCTCGAGTCGTTCGGGAACCCACGCAAGTTCGCCCGCCTGGCGCGCCAGCTCAGCCGGAAAAAGCCTCTGATCGCCGTGAAGGGCGGGCGGAGCGCGGTCGGCCGGCGGGCCGCCTCCTCGCACACTGCGGCCCTCGCCAGTTCGACCGAGGCTGTCGGCGCCCTTTTCCACCAGACCGGGGTGATAGGGGTCACCACGATCGAGGACATGTTCGACGTGGCCCAGGTCGTCGGGTCGCAGCCGCTCGGCGGGGGCCTCCGGGTCGGGGTCCTCACCAACGTGGGGGGTCCGGGGGTGCAGGCCGTCGACGCGTGCGACGCCAACGGGTTGGATGTCCCCGAGTTTTCCCCGGGCCTGCAAGAAAAAGTGGCGGAACTGTGCCCGAGGAACGGCGGCACGAGCAACCCGGTCGACTTGGGCGCCGAAGCCAACCCACCTATGTACGAGGAGGTGCTCGGGCTCCTGCTTGCCTCGGGGGAAGTCGACGCGGTGGTGGTCAACTTCACGCCGCCGCTCGTCACCCGCCGGACCGACGACGTTGCCGCGGCCATCGTTTCGGCAGTGAGCAAGGCGGCAGAGGCCGGAACGGCGTGCCCGGTGGTGGCCAGCCTGCTCGGCGCAGAAGAAAGCGGGCGCGAGGTCCTGCGTTCGGGCCGCTACCCGGTTCCGAGTTTCACCTACCCCGAGACGGCCGTGCGGGCGCTCTCTCACGCCTTGCGCTACAGCGTGTGGCGCCAGCGCCCGGCTGGAGCGGTCCCCTCGCTCGACGGCGTGGACGTGAACGAGGCTCGTCGCCGGCTCCCCCGGGCGCCCGACGGGGGCCTTGCAGCGGGTTGGGTCGGAGGGGCTGGCGCGATGGACGTGCTGGCTGCTTTCGGCGTGCCCGTCGCCCGCACCGTCGAGGCCTACAGCGCCGAGGAGGCCGGCAAGCTGGCCGCGGAGATGGGCGGCCAGGTGGTGCTCAAGGTGCTCGGCCCGCTCCACAAGAGCGAAGGCGGCGGTGTGCGCCTCGGCCTCAGCGGCTACCAGGAAGTGGCCGACGCCTACGGCATCATGAAGGAAGGCTTCGGCGACGAGATGACCGGCGCGCTGCTCCAGCCGATGGCCCCCGCCGGCGGTGTCGAGGTCATCGTCGGGGCCTTGCAGGACCCCTCTTTCGGCCCGCTCGTCGTCTTCGGCCTAGGTGGCGTGGCCGTGGAGGTCTTGGGCGACCACGTGACCCGCCTCGCCCCGCTCACCGACGTGGACGCCGAGGAAATGGTGAACGGGTTGCGGGGTTCGGCACTGCTCAGGGGTTACCGTGGGCGGCCGGCGGTGGACATGGAGGGCCTTGTCCAGGTGCTCCACCGCGTGAGCCGGCTGGCCGAAGACCTTCCTGAGGTGGCCGAGCTCGACTGCAACCCGGTCATCTGCGGGCCGGACGGCGTGGTTGTCGTCGACGTCCGCCTCCGGGTCGACCCCGCGGTACGGGCCGTCCTCGGGGAGGACACACGCTACCTGCGCTAGAGCTCGGCTAAAGCCAGGCGTGGCCTGCCCCCGGCCAAAGCAGTAGAAAGAGCCCATGACAATGCTCGGCACCTCCAGCACCCCCCAGTGCCTGCTCCTGCACCCCGACGACGACGTAGCCGTCGCCGTCCACGACCTCGAGCCTGAAACGGTC
>JAJZYO010000260.1 GCA_021798075.1 Actinomycetes bacterium | reverse complement strand
GGGCCAGCGCGAGGTCCATGACGCCAGGTTCTTCGGGATTGGGGAAAGGGGTCGTCGGGAAGTCCGGGTCGGGCCTCGCCTGAGCACCCACGGGTTGTGGCGGCTCGAAACCGGCCTCCTCCATCAACCCAGGCAGGACGGCCCCCCCGACGCCGTGCAGCGGGCTGTACACGCTCCTCAGCCGGCGTGGCCCAGAAGGCTCCAGCAGGGCGATGACGCTACGACGGTAGGCCGCGAGCACCTCGGCCTCGTCGACAGCGACCACACGGTCCCCGCTCTGGCCGGAGAGGGCATCGACGGGGGGCAAGATGGCCTTTTCCGCCGCCGCCGCTACCCGAGCGTCGTGGGGCGGGAAAATCTGGGCCCCGTCGGCCAGGTACACCTTGTAGCCGTTATCGGGCGCAGGGTTGTGGCTAGCCGTCACCATAACCCCGGCTGCGGCGGCGAAGTGGCGGACCGCGAAAGCGAGGACCGGTGTCGGCAGAGCGCTCTCGAAATGGAGCGCCCGGAGGCCAGCGGCGGCGAGCACGCGTGCCGCGTCCTCGGCAAACTGCTGTGACCCGTGCCGGGCGTCGTGGCCCACGACTACCGGACCGGGGTGGCCGGCCAGCCCCTCCCCAGCCCTGGCCCACGCCACCGGCAACGACCCGGCGCCGCTCCCAAACGACCCGGCGCCACTACTGCCGGCGCCAATACTGCCGGCGCCAATACTGCCGGCGCCACTACTAGTGGTAGGGGTAGGTCCTCCCAAGTAGCTCGCCAGCCCGGCCGTCGCGCGCCGGACCACCGCCCGGTTGAAGCGCCCGGGGCCAGCCCCGAGCGGGCCTCGCATGCCGGCAGTCCCAAAGTTGAGCGGGTGATCGAAACGCTCGCGAAGCGACGCCTCGTCACCTCGCCCGAGGAGCTCCAAGAGCTCGGCCCTCGTGCCAGGGTCGGGGTCGTGGGCGAGCCACGCGTCAACCCGTGTGACAAGCTCTGCAGGCAAGCTCCCGGCTGGGGCCGAGCCTGGCCCGGCAGCGGGCACCCTCATAGCAACGGCAGTAGTGCCGAGAGCAAGTGACCGAGCCGGGGGGCGCCAGCAGCACCGGTGGCGAGCACCTCGGCGTGGTCGACGGGTGCCGCCGAGACGCCGGCGCCAGTCATCCCGGCACCGGTCATCCCGGCACCGGTCATCCCGGCACCGGTCATCCCAGCACCGGTCATCCCGGCGGCAAGGTTGGTGACGAGCGACAGGCCGAGCACTTGCGCACCGAGATGGCGCGCTGCGATCGCCTCCAAAACAGTGGACATGCCGACGAGATCTGCCCCACCAGCGCGCAACATCGCGATCTCTGCCGGCGTTTCGTAGTGCGGCCCAGGGAGGGCCGCGTAAACGCCTTCGGGAAGGTCCGGGTCTACCGTCCTTGCCAGCGCGCGGAGGCGCGCCGAGTAAAGGTCGGTGAGATCGACGAAGCGCGAGCCATAGGGGGCCGGCGGCGCGGCCCCCGAAAGTGGGGACGCTCCCGTCAAGTTGATGTGGTCCCGGAGCAGGGCGACTTGCCCGATGCGCAAGTCGGCGCGCAGGCTCCCGGCGGCGTTTGTGAGCACTACAGTGCGGGCACCCGCGATCACGGCCGTCCTAACTGGGTGCACGACTTCCGCGGCGCTTCGCCCTTCGTAGAGGTGCGACCGGCCGAGCAGCACGAGCACCTCGCGGCCGCCCGCCTTCACAAGGCGCACCCTGCCCTCGTGGCCGCCGACCCCTGGCGCGACGAACCCAGGCAGGATGCCAACCGAGATCTCTACCTCTTGCGTGGCGAGCTCGTCTGCCGCCAGGCCCCACCCAGAGCCGAGGACTATTGCTATCTGAGGATCAGCCCGAAGGGCCCGCAGCAGGTACTTGGCGGCCTTCTCGGCGACTGCAAAGGGTGCGTCAACGAGGTTGGCGACCATGTCCGAGAGGCTAACCGCAAGCCTAGGCGTAGCTCGCGAAGGCCGGGAGGACCTCCGTGGCGTAGGCGCGGAGCGTGCCCTCTTGGTTATCGTGCATCAGGTAGATAGCGAACTGGTCGACCCCGAGGGCCTCTAGCTCGCGGAGGCGCCGAAGGTGGGCCTCGGGCGGACCGAGGACGCAAAAGCGGTCGACGACCTCATCTGGCACGAAAGCTGTCGTCGGGTTGCCGGGCTTGCCGTGGTGGCGGTAGTCGTAACCCTTGCGGCCGGCAATGTAGGAGGTGAGCGCCTCGGGAACGGCCCCGGAGGAGGCGCCATAACGCTCCACGATCTCCGCGACGTGGTTGCCGACCATGCCCCCGAACCAGCGCAGCTGCTCTCGCTGGGATGCCAGGTCGTCGCCCACGTACGCCGGCGCCGCTACACAAACCCTGAACGCGGCCGGGTCACGGCCAGCCCTTTCGGCCGCCCTGCGAGCGACACCGGCCGCCCACTCGACGATATAGGGGTCACCCACCTGCAATATGAGACCGTCGGCACGCTGGCCCGCCACCTCCAGGGCACGGGGGCCATACGCGGCCATCATGACGTCCAAGTGCCCATCTTGAACCCAGGCCAAGTGGACCTCCGAATCACCGATAAGGGCCGTCCGGCCTTCGGCGAGGTCCTTTATGGCCCGGACTGCCTCGCCCAACGTCGCAAGGCTGGCCGGTTTCCCGCCCGGGACGCGCACGGCGGAGTCACCTCTGCCGATCCCGCAAACCGTGCGGTTGCCGTACATCTCGTTGAGCGTGGCGAACGTGGACGCCGTCACCTCCCAGGAGCGCGTGAGCGGGTTGGTCACCATCGGGCCGACCACGACCGAGCGCGTGCTCGCGAGGATTTGCGAATGGATCACATAAGGCTCTTGCCATAGCACGGGCGAATCGAAGGTCCACACGTGACTGAACCCGAGCGAGTCCGCCTGCTGGGCGAGGCCGACGACGTGCCTGGCGGGTGGGTCAGTTTGGAGGACAACGCCGAAGTTCACTGGAGATAGCCGTTCTTGCCCCGCGAGAGGTAGCGCCCGTGGCCCTTCTCCCCCCTAAAGTGCCCGTCTTCCACGATGACCCGTCCCCGGCTGAGCACCGTGGCGACCCTCCCGGTGAGGGCCATGCCTTCGTAGGCCGAGTAATCGACGTTCATGTGGTGCGTCATCACCGATATGGTCTGGCGGGCCGTCGGGTCATAGACGACGACGTCGGCGTCAGAACCCGGTGCCAGCACTCCCTTTTTGGGGTAGAGGCCAAACATCCGGGCCGGCGTGGTCGAGTTGACCTCGACCCAGCGCGGGAGGGACAGTTGGCCGGCCAGCACCCCTTGGTAGGTAAGGTCCAACCTGTGCTCGACGCCTGGCACGCCATTGGGGATCTTCGAAAAATCTTCCCTCCCCAGCTCCTTTTGCTCCTTGAAGCAAAATGGGCAGTGGTCGGTAGAGACCACTGAAAGGTCGTCATTTCGCAAACCTCGCCACAATCTTGCCTGATGTTCTTTCGCCCGGAGCGGGGGCGAGCACACGTACTTGGCGCCCTCGAAGCCAGGACGGGCAAGGTCGTCCGAAGTCAGGAACAAGTACTGGGGGCAGGTTTCGGCAAACGCATTGTGGCCGGCGGCCCTTGCTTCCCCGACCGCTTCCAAGGCCCCAGTCGTGGACAGGTGCACGATGTAAACCGGTGCACCGGCAACTTCTGCGAGGGCGATGGCGCGCGCCGTTGCTTCTGCCTCGAGCCTGTCGGGGCGCGTCAAACCGTGAAAACGCGGAGTCGTCTCACCTCGTGCCAGTGCTTGAGCGACGAGGAGGTCGATAGCGATCCCGTTTTCAGCGTGCATCATGATCGTCGCCCCGGAGTTGCGCGCCTCTTGCATCGCCCTCAATATTTCGCCATCGGTCGAGTAAAAGACCCCCGGGTAAGCCATAAAAAGCTTGAAGCTCGAAACCCCCTCGTCGACCAGGGCGCCCATCTCCTTCATGGACTGGTCGTTCACGTCCGAGACGATCATGTGGAACCCGTAGTCGATCGCGCAGTTGCCCTCGGCCTTCGCGTGCCACGCGTCGATGCCCTCGCGCAGCGAGCCGCCCCTGGGCTGGATCGCGAAATCGATGATCGTCGTGGTGCCGCCGAATGCCGCCGCCCGCGTGCCCGTCTCGAACGTGTCCTTCGACATCGTGCCGCCGAACGGCATGTCGAAGTGGGTGTGCGCGTCGATCGCGCCCGGGATCACGTACCTGCCCCGCGCGTCGATCGTGCGGTCCACCGTCACCCCGGCTGACGCGAGGTCGTGCCC
>JAJZYO010000259.1 GCA_021798075.1 Actinomycetes bacterium | reverse complement strand
GAGTCGACCTCCTGGGTGGTGTGGTAGTCGTAGAGGAGCTGCCCCTCGGCGTTGAGGACCCTCAGGTGGCCCCCCTGGGCGTAGGCCCGGCCGAGGGCGAGCCCGGCGGTCGACGCGCCGCCCACCACGAGCTCGTCCTGGCCGTCGCCGTAGAGGTCCGCCGCGGCCGCGGTCGAGAACACGCTGTCCGCGCTGAAAAACGGCCAAAAGCCCGGGAGCGTCTGCCCGCTGGTGGCGTCGAGGGCGTAGGAAAGCTGGCCGAGCGAGCCGGCGGACACGGCGGTCGTCCCTTGCAGGTTGGCCACCGTGAGCGACGCCTGCACGCCGACCGCAGCGTGGCCCAGGTGCAGCACGGCCGAATGCCAGAGCTGGTTACCCCCCGGCCCGAAGGCGTAGTAACCGCCCACGTCGGGGTGGGCGGCGTTACCCGCACCGACGAAGACCGAGTCGGACGAGGTCCCCGAGAGCACGGCCACAGAAGGCGTCGAGTCGATAGGCGCCCCGACGTCCACCGGCCAGCCGGGGACCGGCGAACCATTCGAGAGGCCGTAGGCGTACAGGTACCCCGACCTGTCCCCCACGACCACCGAAGGCACGCCGGCGAGGTTTGCCAGCATCGGGGACGACTGGGCGATCGGAGCCCCCTGGTCCGAGAGCGGCCCGCTGCAAGCACCCGGGAGGGCGCAACCCTTGCTTACGCCTTTAGCCCACTCGAGCTGGTAGTCCCCCGCGGACGAGCCGCCCTGAGCCGTGGCCACACGCGAGACGGCGACCGCCCCCGCGCCCAGGCAACCGGCAACAGCCAGCACCCCAAGGAGCGCGCGTCCGCGCGGGCTCACGCCTGCCCCCGCCGCTCGTCCTGCACCTCACAAACACTTACAGGCGGGCGGCGCCGGCGCAAACATGCCACCCGCCGGGCCGCCGGCGAGGCGGGCGAGGCCGGCCGCCCCTGGCACCAGCCGCCGGCCAGAAGCCACCCGCGCGTGGCATCCTTGCACCGCCCCCGCCGGCGCGGCCACAATTGCCCCTAGTGGCAGTGTTGCGCCGGGTGGGGGCGGCCCTCGTTGTCGTCGCCTTCACTGTCTCGCCCTCCGCACCAGCCCAAGCGGCGGGAGCCGGCCCCCGGTACCCGCTGCCTGCCCCGGCCGTGCAACCCGAGCCCTGCCCCCCTCCCCCGGTCCCGCCCGCCCCTCCCCCGCCTCCGCTCCCGCCCCCGCGCGTCGCAACGGCCCACGTGCCCCTCGTTGCCAACCCGCCGGCCCGGCACGTGCCGCTCGCCACCGTTTCGGGCAAGGGGGTATGGCTCACCGTGTTCCCGGGCGACCGCGTCGACGTTGCCTCGCTGGTCGCGATGGCCGCCTCGGCGCACCTCAACCAGATCTGGGTGCGGACAGGTAGCACCCAGGACGGCTTCTACGGTGGCCCGCTCCTTCGCAAGCTCGTCCCCGCCGCCCACGCCGCCGGCATCTCCGTCGTCTCCTGGGACTTCCCGACCCTCTCGGACCCCGCAGCCGATGCCGTCCGCGCCCTCGACGCCTTCCGGGCGGGCGCGGACGCGTTCAGCCCCGACATCGAGGCCAAGGCCGAAGGCACCTACCTGTCGGCCCGGCGCGCCCGCTACTACCTTTCCCTCGTCCGCAAGTACGCGGGCGACCACCCGGTGGTGGCCACCGTGCCCACACCCGACAGCTACTGGCTCGGCTTCTACCCCTACAAGGCGGAGGCCCCCTTCGTCGACGCCTTCGCCCCGATGGTGTACTGGGACTGCACCGAACCTGGCCAAGCCGTGGCCCAGGCCATCGACTACCTATCGCGGCTCCGCCCCGTGACCCCGATCGGGCAGGACTTCAACATGGGCCCCATGGGAGGTCGCCACGGTTTGCCGTCACCGCTCGAGATCTGGAGGTTCCTCTACGTGGCGCACCGCCTCGGGGCCATCGGGGCGAGCCTTTACGACGTCGAAGACGGGGGCCACGCCCAGCTAGAAGCGCTCGCCGCCTACCCGTGGCAGCAGGTGAAGCTAGTTTCGGGCCGTGGACGAACTGGCACTCGCTAGCTACCTCGACCGTTCCAAAGACCGCATCCTCGCGAGCCTCGTGGAGTGGCTCCGGATCCCCTCCGTCTCGGCTGACCCCGAGCGAGCGCCGGAGGTGCGCGCCGCCGCGGAGATGTGCGCCGGGTTTGCCCGAGAGGCCGGCATGCACGGCGTCGAACTGCTCGAAGCCGGTGGCCCCGGCGGTCCCCCCGCTGTCTACTGCGAGTGGCTCGGCGCCGGCCCGGACGCCCCGACGGTCCTCGTCTACGGCCACACAGACGTCCAGCCCACTGACCCTCTCGACGAGTGGGAGTCACCCCCCTTCGAGCCGCTCGTCAAAGACGGCGTCCTTTCGGCACGCGGCGCGAGCGACGACAAGGGCCAGGTGATAATGCAAATTGAGGCGGCCCGGGGCCTGCTCGCCGAACGGGGGGGCCTCCCCGTCAACCTGAAGATGCTCTTCGAGGCGGAGGAGGAAGTGGGCAGCCCGCACTTCGAACAACTCCTCGAGGCCGAGCGCGAGAGGCTGTCAGCCGACGTGGTCGTCGTCTCCGACACGACGATGGAAGCCCCCGAAATCCCCACGACCACTATCGGGATGCGGGGTCTCGTCGCCTTTGACGTGGTCGTGCGCACGGCGCCGGCGGACCTCCACAGCGGTATCTGGGGCGGCACCGTGCCGAACGCGGCGCTGGTGGCCGCCCGAATGGCTTGCGCCCTCCACGACGAGCGCCGGCGGGTGACCCTCCCCGGCTTCTACGACGACGTGGCCGAGCCGAGCAAAGAGGAGGCCGCCTCGCTCGCCGCCGTGCCCTTCGACGAGGAAGCGTTCCGCCGCACTGCCGGCGTGGCCTACCTCGAGGGAGAGGAGGGCAGGACGCCCAGGCAACGCACGGGGACCCGCCCCACGGCCGAGCTCGTCGGCTTCCACGCCGGCTACGGCGGCCCGGGTATGAAGACGATAGTGCCCGCGACCGCCAATTTCAAAGTCGCCATGCGCCTCGTGCCGGACCAGAGGCCCGACAAGATAGCCGAGGCTTTCCGCCGCTGGGCCACCGAACAGGTGCCGGCGGGCGTCGAGGTCTCCCTCACACAGTTCGGCGGCGTGGCGCCGATGGTCACGCCGTCGGGCCACCCCGCCTTGCGCTGCCTCTCGCGCGCCATGGAAAAAGTCTGGGGAAAGGAACCACTTTTCGAACGCAGCGGGGGCAGCGGTCCCGAGGAGGCGCTGGCGCGCGTGCTCGGGGCGCCGGTTATCTCGCTCGGCATCGCGCTCCCGGGCGACCGCTTCCACGCCCCCAATGAGACTCTCTCCTTGGAGCAGCTCTGGCGCGGGGTTCTCGCCGCCGGCGAGCTCCTGTTGGAACTCGGCACCCTCAACCTGGCCAAGGCAAGAGATGAGGGCCCGGCCACCGGCAAGGGGACACAGTGAGCCCGAAGGGCACGCCGGCAGCGAAAAAGGGCACCAAGGGCACCGGGAGAGCAGCGATAAAGGAGCCGAAGCAAACCAAGGGGCCAAAAGCGGCCAAGAGCGAAAAACACCCCAAACGCTGGCGGCTCGTGCCGGTGGACGCCCACGAATGGCTCTCGTTCGAAGACCCGGCGGAAAGCCGCACTTGGCGCTTCGACGTCACGTTCCTTTTGTCGAACTGGCAGTGCATCTACGGCCACGGCTGCCAGGGTGTGCTCACGGGACCGGCGCCCGAGCTCGCGGAAGGCTGCTGCAGTTACGGGGCGCATTTCACCGGCGAACAAGACCTCGCCCGGGTAAAGGCGGCCGCGAGCATGCTCACAGCGGAGCAGTGGCAGTTCGCGGCCGAGGGGCAACATGGAGGGGTAAGCCGCCGCGCGCCAGGCAAAAGCGCGGTGACCCGGCTCGTAAAAGGCGCCTGCATTTTCCTCAATAGGCCAGGCTTCCCGGGCGGTCCCGGTTGTGCCCTCCATCGCGCCGCGCTCGAAACGGGCCGTTCGCCTATGGAACTCAAGCCCGATGTCTGCTGGCAGCTGCCCCTCCGCCGCGAGGACACCGAAAACGAAGACGGTTCGGTCATTTCGACCGTAGGACAATGGGACCGGGCGCACTGGGGGGCCGGCGGCGACGAGTTCGCCTGGTGGTGCACGGAAGCGCCGGAAGCTTTTTCGGGGGCGAAACCGGTGTGGCGCCACATGCGCCAGGAACTCGAGGCCATGGTGGGGGCCGACGTGTTCTCCCTCCTCGTGCCTT
>JAJZYO010000258.1 GCA_021798075.1 Actinomycetes bacterium | reverse complement strand
CAGGCCGCCGAGCAGCAGCCAGTAGACGAGGCGGGTGGGTGCCGGCCCGTACTGGACGAGGGCGCTCGTCCCCAACGCTCCGGCCGCGATGCCGAGCGTCGGGGCGGCGCTGTTCACCAGCGCCGCCATCACCACCGAGCGGCCCGCCCCCGCCGACAGCTCGACCAGCGCGGCCGAGAGCGCCCCGATGGCACCGCCCGTGGCCACCCCCTGTAGGGCCCGGCCAAGGAGGAGGAGCGACGTTGAGCCGGCGGCGATGAAGCACACCATGGCGCCCGCCTCTACCACCAGGGCGGCCAAAATGACCCGCCGGCGTCCCAGGTGGTCCGAAAGCCGGCCGACGACCAGCAGCGCAGCCAAGAGGCCGATGGCGTAGACGGCGAAGACCACCGTCTCCGTGGTCGCAGAGAAATGCCAGCGGGCTGCGTAGACGCCATAGAGCGGGGACGGGGCGCTCGACGCGAACATCAACAGCCCCAAGAGCCCGGCCATGCCCCAGAACCCAACCGCGTCGGAGACCGTTGGCCGGGTCATCCTCGCCGCGTGCATCGTTGTCATGACGCTCCTCCGATCGGCCGCTGCTTCGCTGGCGCGGCCATCTCTCGCTTTCCAGTGCTCACCACAGCATGCGCGTCGGGCCTCGTGCCAACAAGACCCGATCGCTTACACCACCGTGTAGCCTGGCTTACCGATGTGGCCGGAGGTACATCCAATGCCTCACGAAAACGTCGAGGCTCCCGGCGGGACTTGGGTCGGGCCAGGTCGGCAGGGCTCGCCGGCGACCGTTCCGCACGTGGGCAGGGACCGCTCCGGGGATCGTGCCGAGCACCAGCTCGGACGGTTGGGAGGAACTTGCATAGATGGTGTCCCTGAACGGCTGCGACGGAGCTGTGAGGCCCCAAAGGCCGGTGGACGGACCGGGCCGGAGGCAGAGTCGATCGTCAGCTGAATGCTGGAGCCCTTCCGGAAGACGTGCTCGAAAGGGAACACCTCGACACGCGCGTACACCGGGCGGCCTGGGGCGAGTGGTTCATAGGCGGCTTTGGTGTCCAGCTGATAGGGGCGCAGCACGCTTGACTGGTCGGCCTTGTTGCCGGCCGGCGCCTACTTTCGTTGGGCCACGTTGAGCCACCCGGATTGCACGTACTGGTCTTCGCCGCCGGGGCGGACCTCGCTGACGATGACCTCGATATCAGTGTCGCGAGCGCTAGACGACAGCCAGAGGTTGACGCTAGCCGGGCCGAAAATGTCGACGTCGTGTAGCAACGGCGGAGAGGTGTAGCTGACGGAGCTGCCCGGTGCCGGTGCCTTCGCCCAATGGCCGCTCTGAGAGGCCGTCGGCCCGGAGAACGTGGCCCGACCGGCGGTTGTGGCGCTGGGTGGGCCGGCTTGGAGCGAGCCGCTTCTGCCGAGGTAGAGCGCCCACGTACTGGCGTCCGCTACGAAGTGGCGCATGAAGTCGACCATCATGGCCAATGGCCCAGGGGTCTCGCAGATCCCGTGCTGGCCGTTCATGCCGATGAACCAGCTCGTAGCCTTGTCCAAGGTGTCGTAGAAGATCTCCGTTGCCCGCGACGATACGAGGCCGTCCTGCCAGGCCTCGCAGCCGAGGACGGGACGTCGATGCGGCTGATGCGCTCATCGGGCCCGGTCTGGTAATAGCCGTCGTAGAAGGGGTTGGCCGCCGCGTTGGTGGCGATGTCGTACTTCTTGTTGGCCGGGATGAACGAACCCGCGTCGGAGATGCAACGGCGGGCCCCGCTGGCGATGCTGGGCTTGGCTGTTCGGGCGGCAATTTTGACCAGCTTTGCCGCGTAGGCCGTCAGGAACGAGGCGTTGACCACCCCGCCCGGGTAGGCGATGTCGCGGTAGAGGTCGGTGGCAAAATTGAACGGCGTGATGGCGTCTAAGCCCTTCGGTCGGAAACTGGCCACGCCGACCTGGGTGATGGCGGTCCACGAAGAGCCGAACATGCCGACGTGGCCGGTGCTCCAGGGCTGGGACGCCGCCCACTCGACCGCCTGTGCCCCAGCGGGGCCCCACTCGTTCACGTCGGCGGGCTCCAGCTGCCCAGCTACGGGCGGGACACGCGGTGCGTTCATCGGGCTTTCCTTTCTTTGGTGGGAACTGACGCCGTTCGCGCTCCGGGCAACCATGGGGCTCGGTTCGCCAGGGGCGGGTTTGATGAGGCGCGGGGCTGGGCTTACAGCCCGCAGTTACTCGTTGTGCAAGACGGCTGCGACCCTCAGGCGCCCGGCGTTTCGGGCGGGCACAAAGGCGCCCACCGCGGCGATGACTACGCCGCTCAGCGCCAGTGCGGCGATGAGGCCGGCCGTCCACACGTCGAGCAGGGAGCTCGGAAGGACGGCGTTGGTGGCGTGCACCATGGCGGGCACTACGACGCGGTGGACGGTGATGCCGGCGGGCACCCCGATGAGCGAGCCGATCAGCCCGAGGGCGGTGGCCGAGGTGACCATCATGACCGTCACCTGGCGGGGTGTCATGCCGATCGACTTCAGCATGCCAAGGTCACGGCGACGCTCCCGGATAGTGAGGAGCACGGTGTTTAGGACACCCAGGGCGGCGACGATCGCGAGTAGCACCGTAAAGAGGGTGGAGAAGTCTGGGATCAGCTGCTCATCGCCGTTCAGCCCGCCGTTGGCCTGCACCATGACCGAGGGGTCGGCTCGGTTCGCCCTAGCGATGTAACTGGCCAGGTTGGTCCCGGGGCGTAACCCGATTTCGTAGCGGGTGGCACCTCGGCCCGGGTCGAGGACGCTAGCGGTGTGCCAGTCGGCCATGAGCCCGCTGGGGTCGTACGACCAGGTCTCCCCGACGATGGTGACGGTGGCGGGTGCTCCGCCCATGGTGAGCGTTACACGGTCCCCGACCGCCAGGTCGTGGTCCTTCAAGAACCCCGGGCCGACCACCGCCTGGCCTGGCCCGTTGATCCAGTGCCCGTTCACGATCGGATAGCCGAGGCTTGAGGTGTCACCCCGTAGGAAGTCCAGGTCGATCCGTACGTTGGGGCCGACGAGCTCGCCCACGGTCTGCAGCTCGGCCGTGAGCGTTCGGGTGCCGGGCAAGGAAGCCAGTAGCTCGGCGGTGCGCTGGTCGCTGGCAGCGGAGACGACCAAGAGACTGCGGCCGTTGTGGCGCACGGCGGCAGTGACCTGGACGGAGCTGGTGCGTTGTTGGAGCTGACCGTACCTGATGACGCTGCTCGTCAGGCCCGCAGCAAAGGTCACTGCGGTGACGCCCAAGGCGAGCGTCGCCACGGTGAGGGCGGTCCGAGCCGGGCGGGCGAAAGGCAGCCCGAGGCCGAGGCTGACCGCCCGGGGCAACGCTGTACTGGCGAGGGCCCGTTGGGCGCGCAGCCCGTGCCCTGCTGACGGTGCGGCTCCGGCTGTTATAGCGCGAGCAGCGGGGAGCCGCTTGGCCCGGCGAGCCGAGGCGAGGGCTGCCAACGCCACCAGAACCGGTAGCCCGGCCAGGACGACGACATCGAGCCACGGGCTGACCGAGGGCGCCGGAAGGCCGAGGCCCTGCGTGGCGGTGCTCAGCAAGGGCTTCGACACGATGGTCCCCGCCAGCGTGCCGACGAGGGTGGCGACGGCGCCGGGAATGAGGATCATGAGCAGGTAGACGGCGCCGACCTGCCCCGGGGTGTAGCCGACGGCTTTCATGATCCCTATGTGGCGCAGCCCGGCGACCACCGTGCCGCTCACTACGTTGGCCACCATCATCACGGCCACGACCAGGGCGAGGATGCCGAAGGCGAAGAGGAACGGCACGTAGGCCTGCGCCACCGAGGTTGAGTACTGCCGCTCCAAGGTGAGGTAGGAGCGCGACCCGGCGAGGGCACCGGGCGCCAACCCGCCTGTCACCGACGTCAGGTCGGATCGAAGTTGGTCGCTAGTGGTCGCATCGGCGAAGCGGTAGAGCATCTCGCTCTCTTTGGCGCCGAGCGCGTCGGCCTCGGCCGGGGTGACCCAGGCACCGGCCGACTGGCTGACGCTGTAGGCGGCTCCAACGACGGCGAGGCTCTGACCGTCGGACAGCTCGATCACAGAGCCAACGGGCGAGGGTCCTCCGGGCGCTCTGTTCACGACCACCTGGCCCGCTCCGGTGGGCCAGTGCCCGGACCACAGGTCGACCCGGTCGAGCCTCCCGCCGGGGCTAGGACGCCCGACGACGGTGAGGGGCCCGGGCGGCACTGAGGGCAGCCGGCTCGGTCCGGCCCCGCTAGGCTGGCTGATGTCCA
>JAJZYO010000257.1 GCA_021798075.1 Actinomycetes bacterium | reverse complement strand
CGCGCTACGACGCAGGCGCGGCGAGCCTCGACCTCGAGGAGCTCGCCCTCGACGAGCTTGTCAGCAGCACCGTCGCGGCCTACACCGCCGGCGCGGTCCCGGTCCTCGTCGCACCCGGGGCCAGGGACCTCTGGGTGCAAGCGGACCGGCGCCGGCTGCAACGGGTGCTGGTCAACCTCTTGGACAACGCGAGCGCCCACGCCGGCGGTGCCGTTGCAGTCCGCGTCGACCGCATAGGCGGCCCCGGCGCCACCGGCGAGGCCGAGGTCGTGGTCGAAGACGCCGGGCCGGGCGTGGCTCCCTCTGAGCGCGCGTCGATATTCGAGCGCTTCTACCGCGGTGCCGCGGCGGGGCGACGGGGTGCCAACACGGGGACAGGGCTCGGCCTGTCCCTCATCGCGGAGCACGTAAAGGCCCATGGCGGGACGGTCGAAGTCGCCGACCGCCCCGGCGGCGGCGCCAGGTTTGTCGTGCGCTTGCCGATCTCACCGCCAGCGCCCTCCCGCGATGCGCGCAACCGGCCCGCGCCACCGCAAAGGACGCCCACCACGCCGGCTGCCGCCGGCTCGACGCTCTCTAACACGCCAGGCCAGGCCGTCAAGGGCGCGCCTGCGCTCACTTCGCCTCACCCGCTGGAAGAAAGCGCCCTGACAGGGAACAGGCCGTCGTCATGACCCGGCATCTGCTGCCCAGGGCCTCCTGGCCGGCGGTCCTCGTCGCAGCCGCGGTGGCCCTCGCGGGTTGCGGCGTCGGCGCCCAGCGCTCCCCGGTCGCCCTCGACCGCCGGTCCATCCCGTACGGCTTGCTCGGCCACCGGGCGCACAGGCAGACCTCGGTACCAAATTTCGAGAGCACCAGGGTCACGCTGTGGCTCGAGGGGGGCAACCAACAACTCGTGCCCGTCCGTGCCTACGTAGCCTGGCCTGCCACCATCGGAGGCCTGCTCAACGCCTTGGTGCAGGGCCCGACCGAACCCCAGTCCCAACGCGGCCTCGTGAGCCCTGCCTCGGCCGTCGGGCCGCTCTCCTCCGGGCCGCCCCGGCACGGTATCGTGCCCGTAGACCTCCCGGCTTCGTTTGGAAATTTGGGGGGCAGCGACCAACTCCTGGCCGCAGCACAGATAGTCTACACCCTTACCGGCTTCCCCGGCGTGAAAGGCGTCGTGTTCCAGGTGGTCGGCGAGCGAGCCAATGTGCCCAATGCCAAGGGAAAGCTCGTTGCCGGCCCGCTCACGCGAGCCGCCTATTCTTCCCTCGCGCACTGAGGCGCGCCCTCACAAAGTCGTTACACAACCGTTGTGTGCCCATCACAAGCACCCGCTGGCACCCGCTTACGATCCAAAAGAGAAGGTGATGGGCGCAGATCGCGTGCTCCAGCCTTCGAGCAGGGTTCGATGACAGCACATAGCGGCCTCATGGTGGGCCCGAAAGGAGATGACGCGATGTTGCTGATCGGCGCTGGGTTACCACGAACGGCGACTCTCACTCAGAAAATTGCTTTGGAACAGCTCGGGTTCGGGCCTTGCTACCACATGGTCGACGTACTGGGCGACTTGGACCGGGTCCCGAGCTGGCTGGCGGCCTTCGAGGGCAGCGTGGACTGGGACGATATCTTCTCGGGGTACCAGGCCACGGTCGACTGGCCCGGGGCTTTCTACTACCAGGAGCTGATGGACGCCTTCCCCGACGCCAAGGTCCTCCTCTCGGTCCGGGACGGCGAGGCCTGGGAGCGCAGCATGGGCGAGACCATTTGGGGCATGATCTACGGCGACACGCTGGCGCGCCACCTTTCGGACGCGAGGATCTGCGTGGACGAGCGCTGGGCCGCCTACATGGACATGATGAAGGAGATGTGGTCCAAGAGCGGCCTCATAGTGAGCGAGGAAGACGAGCCCGGTACCGGCAACATGGCCCGTGCCATGGAACGTTACAACGAAGAAGTGAGGGCCAACGTCCCTCCTGAGCGTTTGCTTGTCTGGTCGCCGGCCGACGGCTGGGGCCCGCTTTGCGAGTTCCTCGAAGTACCGGTGCCCTCTATGCCGCTCCCGCACATCAACGACTCGAAGTCCTTCGGGGTCATGCTGTCGGACGCCGCACTGCGCGTCCTCAACGCCTGGCGCGACAACCAGGACTTCAGCCAGCTCGCCGCGCACCCGTGAGCCTCGTCGGGGCGGCACGGGCCCCGAGGGGTGAGCAAGGTGGTAGCGCACTTGGGGGGGCTGGCGCTCGCGGTCCAAGCACAGATACGAGCGCGGGGCGGCTGGCCTCTCGCCAGGCCTGGCTGCTCGCGGTTTCCTGCGTCGCCCAGTTCATGGTCATCTTGGACCTTTCGATCGTCAACGTCGCGCTCCCCTCCATCCAGACGGCGCTCGATTTCTCCACCACTCAGCTCCAGTGGGTCATCGACGCCTATGCCATAGTCTTCGCCGGCTTCCTCATGCTCGGTGGCCGAGCGGCCGACCACTTCGGCCAGCGCCGGACCTTCGTCGTCTCCCTGGCCCTCTTTGCCGCCACTTCCCTCATCGGCGGCATGTCCGTGAGCAGCCAGATGTTGATCGCAGCCCGCGCTTTCCAGGGCCTCTCCGGCGCCCTGATGGCGGCCACGTCGCTCGCCATCATCACCGCTTCGTTCCCGACCGGGCCGGCCCGGCACAGGGCCATCGGCCTCTGGAGCGCCATGAACGGCGCCGGCGGCGCGGCCGGGACCCTCCTCGGCGGCGTGCTCACCCAGGAGCTCAGCTGGCGGTGGATCCTGCTCATCAACCCGCCCATCGGGCTAGTGGCAGCCTTCATTGCCTACCGGGTGGTGACAGAGCGGAAAAGGGGCGAGGACGCGCCCCGCTTCGACCTCGCCGGCGCTCTCACGATGACGCTAGGCACGCTCGTGCTCGTCTACGGGATCGTGGACACCGGCGTCGACGGCTGGTCGTCGCCCAAGGCCCTCGTGCCCATGGGGCTGGGCCTTTTCCTGCTGGCCCTTTTCGCCGTGGTGGAGACGCGCCTCGCCACTGCGCCACTGGTACCCTTCCGGGAGCTCACGGGGCCGATGAAACTGGCCAACGCCATCGTTCTTTTGTTCAGCGCGTCGCTTTTCCCCATGTGGTACGTGAGCTCTCTGTACCTCCAGCAGGTGCTCGGGCTGTCGCCGCTTTCGACCGGCCTCGCCTTCTTACCCATGACGCTCGTCATCATGTTGGTCGCCTCGCGCGCCGGCAAGCTCGTCGGCCGTTTCGGCGTGCGCACGGTCATGGGCAGCGGGCTCGTGCTCATGTCTGCGGGGATGCTCCTTTTTGCCCGCATCGGGCCCAGCGGGAGCGCGTGGGGCTACATCGTGCTTCCGGGCGTGCTCACCACGGCGGGCATCGCGCTTTCGATCGTTCCTTCCACGATTTTCGCCACCCAGGGCGCCGGCCCGGCCCAGGCGGGGCTGGCCTCCGGCTTGGTCAACACCTCGCGCCAGGCAGGTGGGGGCCTAGGCCTCGCGGTGCTCATAACCCTCGCCACCGGGTACACGAGGGGGGCCGTGGGGAAAGGCACTGCCGTGACGGTGGCGCTCACCGAAGGCTTCCGCCTCGCCTTCCTGGTCGGAGCCGGCCTCGTAATCGCGGCGGCCATCGTCACATTTGCCTTCGTCCACCCCGCTACGGCTCGTTCGGGGGCGCCGGCTGGAGCCGGCCCGGACGGCCCGGCGGGGGGCGTCCCCGGCCTGCGCCCGCAGTGGCGCTTCGGCATGGTCATCGTCGCCGTCCTCGCCCTCTTCGGGGCGCTCGACTTCGGTGTCGCCGGTTCGAAAGGGCCTGCCCTCGGCGCTTACACGACAAAAGGCGCTTATGACTTCGTGTCCGCGCCCGGTCTCCACCCGCCCAAGATCGCCGCAGACGCACCCACCAAAACGAGCCAATTGGCCCCCGGTTACATCATGGTGGCCAACTTCTACGACTTGACCACCCGCCCGATGATCGGCCAGAGCGGGCCGCTCATCTTGAACAACGACCTGCAGCCGGTCTGGTTCCGCCCGGTGCCGCAAAACGTGGTCGCTTCCGACCTCGCCACCCAGACCTACCACAAAAAGCCAGTGCTCACCTGGTGGCAGGGCACCATCACCGACACCGGCCAGACCCAAAGCGGCGAGGACGTGATCGTCAACCAGCACTACCAGACGGTCGCAACCCTGCACGGAAAAGACGGCTGGGTCCCGACCATGCACGAGTTCCTCATACGGGGCAACGACGCGTGGGTGACCGCCGACAAGAACATACCCATGAA
>JAJZYO010000256.1 GCA_021798075.1 Actinomycetes bacterium | reverse complement strand
GTCTGGCCGAAACCTACTTCAAGGCGGAGGGAGCATATGGCCCGGATCAACAACGAGAGCCAGGACAAGGACCTGGTCCGGCTGTACCTCGACACGATCGGGAGGTACCCACTCCTCACCAGAGAGGACGAGGCGCGCCTCGCCCAGGCCATCCAGGAGGGCCGTGAGGCCAAGGAAGAGCTCGCATCCAGCACGGTCAACCCCGCACGCCGACGCCAGCTCCAGTGGAGCGCGCAGCGCGGTGATGCTGCCACGGTGGAGTTCATCAACTCGAACCTCCGCCTGGTGGTGTCTATAGCCAAGAGGTACCAGTCACAAGAGCTCCCGCTGCTCGACCTCGTACAGGAGGGGAACCTCGGCCTCATGCACGCCGTGGGCAAGTTCGACTGGCGCAAGGGCTTCAAGTTCTCAACGTATGCAACCTGGTGGATCAGGCAGGCCATCAGCCGGGGGATCGACAACACGGGGCGCACAATCCGCCTGCCCGTCCACGCCCGCGAGCAAGTGCGGCGGGTGGTCCAGATCAAGCGCCAGTTCGAAGACCGCAACGGCCGTTCGCCAAGCCTCTCCGAGCTGGCCGACATGCTGGACATACCCCACGCCCAGGTCGTTCAGCTCCTCCTCGAGGGCAGCGAGCCGATAAGCCTGGACTCCCCGGTCGATGCCAACGGCGAGACCGAGCTCGGTGACCTCGTTGCCGACTCGTCGTCGCCATCGCCATTCGACACGGTGACCCAGGCGATGCTGGGCGGCGAAGTGGACAAGCTACTCTCCGTGCTGGACGAGCGGGAGAAAGAGGTAGTGCGCCTTCGCTTCGGCCTCGGTGGTGAGGACCCGAGGACATTGGAGGAAGTCGGCACCGCGCTCCATCTCACCCGCGAACGGATCCGCCAGATCGAAAGGACAGCCCTTTCCAAGCTCCGCCACCCCTCGGCATATCCCGAAAGTGGAGGGCTGCTCGCGAGCTGAGCTGCCCGGCACCCTACATGGGGGAACCCTGGTCAGTGCCCTCCGAGCACGCTACCGTCGAGGGTGGCCCCCGTAGCTCAGCGGATAGAGCGGCCGCCTTCTAAGCGGAAGGTCGCAGGTTCAAACCCTGCCGGGGGCGCCGGCAAACAAGCAGTTCAGACGGGATAAGGCGGGTGTTCGACGGACAAGTGTACGATCCCGCGTGCGCGATCCGTGCGCGATCGACCAGGGGTCCCCGTTCACGGGAACTTCGCCAAAGCCTCCGACCGCGAACGCTCCAGGCCAGCCGTGAGGGCCTCTTCGAGGTGGGGGAACAGGTGGCCGTAACGGTCGAGCGTGACTGTGATCGAGCTGTGCCCAAGCCGCTCCATGACTGCTCTGGGGTGCACACCCTCGCCCAAACTGGTAATAGGCGATGTTCGAAGTGTGCCGAATAGCCATCTCGCAACCGGTCCCTCGGGGGCTATTCGACATGGTGCGCGATCGCTTGGCGGGCCCAGGCGTTGGTGGTCGTAGGCACCGTCCTGGGCGCGGTCTGAAGATCTTCCGCTGCTTGAACATGTGGTTTGGTGGCCGGTGGTCGAGGGCGTGAGTAGGCAGCAAAGGCTTGGCCCTTTGCCATCTGGGGCCCGCCCTCCCATGTCTCGGGCACCAACGGCCCCCTGGGGGGCCGGCGGTAGTGGGGGGAGGCAGCCGCGGCGGTCTCAACGCCCGGTCGGAGCTGAGCGGGCGAAGCTGGCCGCATAATTGCCCCAGTCGGCACCAACCTGCCCGGCCCAGCGGACAGCTGTGCCCGGGGAGTAGCCGAGGGCTTGGGCCAACATGGCCGCGGGCAAGCGGGAAGCCAAATGTGCGAGAGCGGAACGCCGGTTGGCAGCAGGCCGGACGCCGAGGCGCCGCAGCCGCCGGCCGAGCTGGCCGGCAGTGAGCGGCAGCCCTGGGTCGAGGCCACTGAACAACCAAGGGGTGGCCGCAGGAGAGCCGGCACCGGCATAGGGCCGGCGCTCTTTGACGAGACGAGCTACAAGCTCGTCCAGGGGCGGGGGCACTTCGAGCGGGGTGGTCCCCAGGTGCAGCCGCACAGCGCCGGGTGCCAGCTCGACCTGGTCACGGGTGAGCGCCACGATGCGGCTGAGCCGTTGCCCGTAAAGCAGCACGAGCAGGCCGGCCACCCTGTCGGTCAACTCGACGTCGTCGCCCTGGAGCAACAGCCGGGCCGTCGCCCAACGCTCGTCGTCATCTGCAACAGGCCCTTCGTGGCGGGTGCTGACCGGGAGCACGAAGGCCGGCACCAGCTTGCGCCTTGCAGCCCAGCCCAGGAAGTCTCTCACCTCGGGCGCGTTCGGCGGCCCATCGGCCAGCCAGGCGTCGACGTCTGCTTGGGTGGCCCCGGCCAGGTCGCGCTGGCGAGCGGCCAAGAAGCCCAGGAAGGCGATAGCCGAGTTGAGGTTCACTTTGGCGTAGCGGGTGGGGGCCCGAGGTGCCCTCGCGGTCCCAGCCCTCTGGCGGGCACCGCGCAGGAGGTGCCAGGTCGCATAAGAACGCAGCAGCTGGCGACGAGGTTTGTCCTCGATGCTCGCTAGCCGTCCGCCCACCCAGGCTTCGAGGCGCACGAGGCCGTCGTCGCGGGCGGGGAGCACGCCGTTGGCGACGAGCAGGTGGCGGAGGTAGTCGGCACCGCGTCTGGCGGGGTGGGCGTCGAGAGCCTCGTGAGCGAGGGCGACCTGGCCAGAGGCGACTTCGCCGAGCAACTTGGCGGCAACTGAACGCCGTAGCCAGTTGTGGGCGCTGTAGGGCTGGGGGGCAGCGACGATGGCTCGGTAGACGGCACCGAGCGGGCCGTCTGGCGCCCCGACGAGCTCGGCCGCGCGGGCGGCGAGGGCACAACGTACGCAACGGCCGTCGAGATAGGGCCGTTCTTCGGCACCGCAGCTACGGCAGGTCGCCAGTTGGGGCGCCCCGGAACAGCCGGCGCAGAGCCTAGCCTGGCCACCGGGCCCGGCGGCGAAACGAGGCGCCGTTCGGCCCCGCAGGCCTTGCAAGTGCCGCGGCGCGATAGAGCGGCCCGGTAAGCAGGGCTCGCACACCGGCCCTTCGGGCCAGCGGGCACAGGCAGGGCGATCCTCGCCGCAATGAGCGCAACGGCTAGGCCTGCGCGGCGAGCAGGTCGGGCAGATCGGACGGCCGGCGGCCACGAAGTTGCAGGGCCGCTCTCGCCCGCACGCTGAGCAGGTGGCCACCGGGCCGTGGAAGCAGCTATTGCAGACCTCGCCCTGGCCGTCGTGGGCACGCCGGGCGATCCTCCCCACCCGGCCGCAGCGGCTGCAGCGCCGCTCGGGCCGAGGGGCACAGACCGAGCAGAGCGCTTCGCCCGCCGGGCCGCGCCCGTACACCACCTTCACCACCCCGCAGCGGCTACAAGCGGTGGCGTTGTGCCTGGCCCGGCAACGAGGGCAGAGCCCGGCCCCGTCTGTCAGGGCCAGCTCCGGGTGGCCCCGCCCGCAACGGGCACAAGTTGGCTCTGGCAAGTCCGCGCCCAGGGCCTGGAGCTCCCTCACCAGCTTTCCGACCACGGGCGGCGCCCCGACCAGCAGGGCGGCGGGGCCCGGCCCGAGCGCTTTTGCCAACACCGACAGTCGGGACACACGGCGGCGCTCCGCGGCATCCGCAAGGGGCCCGGCCCGAGCGCTTTTGCCAACACCGACAGGGCCTTTGCGCTCGGGGCTGCAGCAGCGACCGCCGAGTGGGCTGCCGCGGCGCCAAGCCCTGGGCAGGCTTCGGCCACGCGGGACATGACCAGGTCCTCCCAGGACGGTTGGCGGGTGGGCCTCACTCCTCCCGGGCCACCCTGGCCCGGCGGGGACGGATGCCCTGCACCACCCCCCGCGTGCTCGTCGTCTTGGCCGGGGCCGTCTTGGGCCCCGCCCGGACCGGCTCCACGAGATCTCCAGGGCTGAGCTCCAGGGCGTCGCATAGGGCGGCCAGGGTGGTGAGGCTCAGGCGTTCGGGGACCTGGGCCACCAGCCGGTAGACCTGCTCCCGGGACAGCACGACGCCTCGTTCGGCGAGGAGGGGCAGAAGGTCCGAGGTTGCGTACATCCCCCGTTCGGCCATGCGCACGCGCAAGTGCCAGCGGTAGGACACTTTCTTTGAGGCTTTGGTGCTCATGGGTTTTCCTCGTTTTATTTTGACCAACCTCGACTGGGACGTGGCCGACATCGAGGCTTGGTTCAGGATGAGGGCCCTGGTCGAAGAGCGGATAAAAGACTCCAAGTGGGGCATGGCCTTACGTCACCTCCCCTC
>JAJZYO010000255.1 GCA_021798075.1 Actinomycetes bacterium | reverse complement strand
GGGGGGCTGGTCGGCCAAGGGCCAGTAGGCCAAGGGCCAGTAGGCCAAGGGCCAGTAGGCCAAGGGCCAGTAGGCCAAGGGCCAGTAGGCGAGGATCGCCCGGGCTAGAGCACCGGAGCCGACGACGCTTCAGGCGAGGGGACGTGGTCCAGGCGACCGGCTCTTGTCGCTGGGGCATACCTGTACACGGCTCTGCCGACGACGCTCGAAAGGGGGATCGGCCCGAAGTCCCTGCTGTCGGTGCTGCGGCCTGGGTTGTCGCCGGCCAGCCACGCCGAAGAGCCGTCGACCGCGGCCACGCGCTTCACTAGGGATCGCGCGGGCACCCGGGGGTCTGGCGCGATGACGACATCACCTGGGCGCAGACTTCCCAACCGGCGGGGCTTCCAGACGAGCAGCCGGTCGCCAGGCAGGAGCCACGGGGCCATGCTGTCGCCCACGACGGCGACGCGTTCGAAGCGGGAGGAGAGAGAGCGCAGGGCGAGGGCCGCCAACGCGAGGGCCGCCGAAAGGCGAATAGATCTCGACGCGCTATAGCGTGTGCCTTGACCGTGCCTCACGGGATATACCCCACACTACATAGCACCACGAAAAGGAGCCCCAATGACCTTGCTGGCCAAAGTCCTTGTCCTCGCCGACCGGCTGAGCGAGCCACGGGCCGCGCATGCGCACTGCGACCTGCCCTGCGGCGTGTACGACCCGGTCCAGGCGCGGGTTGAAGCCGACTCCGTCAAGGCCATCATGGAGAAGTACCACGCGTCAAATGACGAGGCCTTCCGCACACGTGCCTTGATCATCAAGGAGGAGCGGGCCGAGCTCTGCAAGCACCACCTGTGGGTCCTTTGGACCGACTACTTCAAGCCGGCGCACCTGGAGAAGTACCCGGAGCTTCACGGTCTCTTCTGGAAGGCAACGAAGGCGGCCGGCGACACCAAGCACACGGTCGACATTGCAGTGGCGGACGACCTGCTACGCCACATCGCAGAGATTGACCGGATCTTCTGGGAGACCAAGAAGGGCTAGCGCCCTCTCGCTAACGCGGGTGGTGGGGAGGCGGGGGAGGCTTGTGTGGGCCATGCTTTGGGGGTGGCACAGACTCGATGCCGGGTGGCTCGTCCGGCCAGACCAGGAGTACTGAGCAAGGAGCATGGTCCACTACAAAGCGGGTGGCGTGACCGAGGCTATGTGGCCCTAGGCGGCTGCGGTCCCCGTCGCGCGCCACAACGAGCAGGTCGGCCCCTGCTTCCGCGACCGCCGAAACAACCTCCCGCTCGACCCGCCCGTGCCTGGTGAGGAGCGATATGTCCGCCCGTCCCAAATGTTCGACGGCCGAAGCCAGGAGCCCCGATGCGGCGGCGTCAGCCGCTTCCTCGTAGGGGTGCCTGCCTCGATGGTGAGCCCTCCCGAGCAATCCGCCGGCGGCCGCACCAGGTAGTTCGTCTATATCTCCAGGTGTGACGTGAAGCAGCGACAGCTTCGCCCCAGCGGGGACGGCAGACGTGGCGGCGGCCAGGCAGCCCTCCCAGGTACCTTCCGCTAGCCAGATGACCACGTTCACCGGGGTGCATCATCGCACCAATTTGAGCGAGGCCCATCTTCCGCCGGAGCGATGGGGCAGGCTGGAGAGGGAACTCCCAGGTGAGGGGCTCTCTACAGCTCGGTACGACTGCCCGTGGGTGGCCGCCGTTTACCCTTCGTTGAGTCACGTGAAAGTCACGCCTGAGTCACGCGTGAGTCACGAAGGTACCCACCGAAGCGGGATCGGAGCCTTGAGGAAGGAGGTCGCTACTCGGCAGAGCGTCGGATCGGCGTCACAGTCGCCGGAAGGTCGAGCTCTGCGAGTGCGTTGACCAGGGCCCGGTCGCGGTCTTCGGTGGCGTGCTGGTAGCGGAGAGCAGCACGGGGGCTGGCATGGCCTCCCAGCGCCATCAGTTCGCGCGTCGAAGCACCTGTGGCAGCCGCCCAGGTAAGCCCAGAGTGGCGGAGGTCATGGAGGTGAAGGTCGGGCCTGCCGATGGCGAGACGGGCCTGCCGCCATGCCAGTTCCAGGGTGCTGGGCGAGATTGGGCTGCCACCGTTGGCGCTGATGAGCCAGGCGTCCGGCTCGGGGCTGATGAAGCTTGCCAGGTGCTCCACGGCGGCAGGGAGGACGTTGGGTGGCACAGACACGGTGCGCCGGCCGGCTACGGTCTTCGGCATCCCGACGATGGGCCTTCCCCCTGGTGGCAACACCACGGCCCGCTCCACTCTCAATGTGCCATGGAGCAGGTCGATGTCGCCTCGTTGGAGCCCGAGCACCTCGCCCCGCCGAAGCTGGCACCATGCGGCTAGCGGGACGGCGAGACTGTAGCGCACCGCATTGTGTCGGCGGCGGCCCGGACTTCGGCGACGCTCGCCGTCGGACGCTCGGGAGAAGCTGTGCTGCCAGCACCCTTGACCTGGCACGGGGAGCGGACGGTACGCTCATCGGCCACGGCAGTATGGGCGATGGCGCTCAGCAATCGGTAGGCGACCCCTGCTGTGGCTCGGTGGCGTCCGTGCAGCTCGGAGTGCCAGGCCCGCACCGCTCCAGGTGTGAGCCTGCCTATAGGTGTGTCGCCCAGGGCAGGGAGGATGTGGCGGTCGAGCAGGTGGCGGTACTCGGCCAGCGTCGTCTCTCGGAGCCCAGTGTGCTGGGCCGGCCACTGCTCGGCGTAGTCTCGCAGCAGTACCTCGCCGGCCCGAGGATCGACCCATGCGCCACGGGCCTGGTCCACCTGCGCCGCTGCTAGCCAACGTTCGGCGTTGGCTTGGGTCGGGAACGTCCCCCCGGAGAGTTGCTTGCCGCTTGCTGGGTCGCGGTACCTGACATGCCAGCGCCGTGACTTGAGCTGGTCAATGGCGCCGTAGCTGCGCCTACCGGCCTCGCCCCCCTTTGCTTGCACGGCAGCGACCTATGCCGCCCGCGAGGAGGCGGGCCAAGGGCCAAGGCGGGCTGCTCCTGTGCTGCCAGCCAGCGGTCCAGCGCCGAGCGCCGGATGCGGACGTGGCGTCCGACATGCTGCACGGGGACCCTGCGCTCGGAGACGAGACGCCGCGCGAAGCGCTCGCTCACCCCGCGGTGAGCGGCGGCCTCGGGCATAGAAAGCAACGCGTCCACTGTTATATGTCTATGCCGCTAGCCCGCACGACTTTCGACGGGGATCAGGACCCATGTAGAGCGATTGCGGCCGGGTGTGTCATAAGGGGACGGCACCGCACCCATCTATGGGTATGGACACAAACACTGACTAGCAGCCGAGCTGGCGGGCGACATGACGGCTCTCACGTCGGCGTGGTCGGCGCTGGAGGCTAGCGATGGCCCGGTCCTCGCCCGGCGAGCTGGCCTCGCGTTGGCTGGCGCTGTCCAGTCCCTCACACCTGCGCGCCGACGTGACCTTGGCGCCGTGGGGCGGGCTCTCGATGTTTAGGCGGCGAGTGGCGGTCCAGACGAAATATGGACCCAGAAACTGGCAGAGAAAAAGAACGAGGTTGAGAGAGGTCGCGGACGTGCTGTTCCAGGCAAAGCAGAAGTGGGGCGGGCTTCGCTATTACTACGAGGCCTCAGACGGTACTCTCCCACCGGCAATGGAGGCCGCCGTGGCAGAGGCCGAGGCGAGAGCGGCGGCGACCTGCGAAGAGTGCAGAGCGACGCGCGACGTGTCCCTGTACAGCGACCGGCCGTTTGTACAGACGCTTTGCCGGAGTTGCGGGGGGCCGGCCCACTCAAGACGACGGCGCACGTAGCCACTTACCTGGGCCCCGAGACCCCCGGCTTTTCCGCCGGTCAAAGCCAACGGGACAATCGAGGCGGAGCGCTAGCGCTAGAACAGGTTGCCAGGCGGGCGGGCTCGAGGGTGGGCCTCAACGCCCGGTCGCTGGCGGGTGGCGCTCACTATGCTCGGTCGCGTGCTGCCCGATTAGCCTGCTCACAACCGCGAGATCTTGGACGAGGAGGCTCTGACCCAGCACGGCAGGAGAGGTGAGCCGTTCCGGAACATACTCCGGGAGCCCTCTGACACCGTCGTCTAGCTAGGTGCCGTTGCTCAACAGGGCGCCTTGGCCGGCGCTCCAGCGACTGAAGCGCAACCGAAGCCCTGGCGAGAGGAAGACGGAGTTATAGTCGCTCAGGACGATCACTTACCTACGTGCATACGTGCTCAAGCGGGAGCCATCAACGGCGCGCTACCCGCGGCAGGGCCGGGTGCCTCCACGTTCGCCGACTATCCACGTTCATGGTCACACGCTGCACCTAT
>JAJZYO010000254.1 GCA_021798075.1 Actinomycetes bacterium | reverse complement strand
CGTCCGGCAAGGACACGGTGGTGGAGGAGTTGTCCACGCCTCTTCGAGCTCTCTGCTACCTGGGCGACGACCGTGGCGACCTGCCAGCGTTCCGTGCTCTCAGGCGGCTCCGCTGCGCCGGTAAGGCCACCCTCGCTGTGGGCGTCGCCAGCCCCGAACAGCCGCCCGAGCTCGCCGGCGCTGTTGACATCGTAGTTAGTGGGCCTGATGGGGTGCTTCGCCTTCTTCGGGAACTGGCCAGTCGCTTGGGGTGTGGTTGACGCCCTCTTGCCGGGGGGTGAGCTCGTGCGTGGCGGCCAGCCGGACTCCCATGCGGTGCAGGTCGGCTCGTAGCTCGGGCGGGCGGAGGACCTCGAAGGACAGGTCGAGCCCGATCAGGTAGCTCGCCAGCCAAGCGGTGTCGTCGGCACCGATGTGGAGCAGCGACCCCATCTCGCAGGGCTCTATGACCCCGACGCTGGGCGCCACCCTCTTCCTCAGTTCCTCCGGGCTGATCACGAACCTGACCTGGGCTCGGAAACGATAGGGCGTCGAATGGAGGGCCGCTTCTACGAGGCGTCCGGCGTCGTCAAGCTGCCTCGGCGCAAACGTATGGCCGGTTACTACAACCTCTTGGACGCGGTCGACACGAAAGGTCCGCCAGTCCTGGCGGTCGAGGTCGAAGGCGACCAGGTACCAAAGCCGTGAGGTGGCTACGAGGCGGTAAGGCTCGGCACGGCGGTTGCTCGCCGTCCCTCCTCGTGCCACATAGCCGAAGTGCACCAGTCGATGCTCGGCGCAGGCCTCGGCGAGGGGTGCGAGCTTGGCCGCGGGTACGGGTTCCTTGGGCCCGACCAGCAAGACGGTGGCGGCGCGGAGGGCATCGACTTGGTGCTGGAGCTTCGGAGGGAGCAGGCGCTCTACCCTGGCAAGGGTCGCAAGGGCTGCTCGCTCGATGCCGGGGAGGGCCGCCCCGGCGGAGACGCCGAGAAGTACAGCGACAGCCATCGCTTCTTCCTCGTCGAGCAGGAGGGGCGGCATGTCCGTGCCGACGCCCAGGCGGTACCCTCCGCTGCTGCCAGAGTTGCTCTCGACCGTGTAGCCGAGGCTGCGGACGCGTTCGATGTCCCTGCGGACTGTCCGGGTGTCGACCCCTAGACGGTCGGCAAGCTCCCGCCCGGTCCAGGCCGGGCGGCGCTGCAAGAGCGCGAGCAGCCGCAAGATACGTCCAGACGTCCCCGTTACACGGCTTTCTGGGTGCCAATCGCCCACATCCGCGATTATTGGCCTTCATCGAGGACCGTAGCTGTCCTCTAGGGCACGGAGCATGATGCTGTGACCATCAACCCGTTCATCATCGAGTCGCTGGCGCGCCAGCGCCGCCAGGAGCTGTACGAAGTCATGCTCGACGCCTCGGGGAGGCGCCGGCGGGGATATTTCGCGCATTATGGGGTGTGGCCTTTCGGGTCCTTGCCGCGCCGGACAAGTTCCGTGGCACACTCAGTGCAAAAGAAGCTGCCTCGGCGGTGGAGGCCGCCTGCGAAGGCGCCGGTTGGTCATGTGATGTAGCACCCGTCTCTGACGGCGGCGAGGGTTTCCTCGACGTATTCGGTGGTTCCGTCCAGGTAGCCCGTGTGGCTGGGCCATTGGGGGACCCTGTCGAGGTCCCGTGGGTCCTCGGGCGCGACCCAGAGAGCCCGTCACGGTCCTTGGCGGTAGTGGAGTCAGCGCGTGCCATAGGACTCCAGGTGGTTGGGGGCCGCGAGGCCAACGACCCGGTCGGGGCGAGTAGCACCGGCGCCGGCCAGCTCATAGCCTGCGCTCTCAAGGCTGGGGCAGACCAGGTGCTAGTGGGCCTCGGCGGCTCCGCCACGACCGACGGAGGCCTTGGTGCTGTCGAAGTGCTTGCGGAGGGCGGCCGCCTGCCGAGGGCCGAGATCCTGGTCGCGTGTGACGTAGAGACCAGGTTTACGGACGCGGCTGCCGTCTTTGGGCCGCAGAAGGGTGCGGTGCCGGCGCAGGTGGAGCTGTTGACGCGCAGGTTGGAGAGGGTCGCCCAGCTCTACCAGGAGCGTTTTGGCATAGACGTCTTGTCGCTGCCCGGAGCCGGTGCCGCCGGCGGCCTCGCTGGAGGCCTGGTTGCGGTCGGCGCCAAGCTCTTGCCCGGTTTTGACATCGTGGCCGAAAAGCTCTCGCTGGCAGAGCGCGTGGATTCGAGCGACCTGGTCGTGAGCGGTGAGGGTTGCCTCGACCGTCAAAGCTTCGCCGGCAAGGCGGTCGGGGGGGTCGTGCGCCTGGCAGCTGCTGCCGGCGTACCCGTCCTGGTCGTGGCTGGCGACGTGGAGGAAGAGGCCCTAGAGGCTGCGGCGGCCATTGGGGGGGAGCTCACCTTCGTGTCCCTGGTCTCTAGTTACGGGCTGGACCGAGCCATGTCCGACACCGCCCTATGCGTGCGCGACGCAGTAGCGCAGTACCTGGCGTCTCGCAGCTCCGTTTGAGCCGGCCAAAACTGCCTGGCGCCCCGCGCCCGTGAGCCCCTAGCATGAAGGGTTGATCATCCAGAGCGGCTGAGGGACGGGCCCGTTGACGCCGCGGCAACCAGTGAGCTCGTCGAGACCCGGCGGGAGACATGGTGCCAATGCCCGAGACGATGAGGAGGTACATTGCCGTTCGTTGAAGGTCTGCGATGCCGGGAGTGCGCGCGCTCCTACCCGGCCGAAGCTCTCCACGTGTGTGAGTGGTGTTTCGGTCCCCTCGAGGTGGTGTACGACTACGAGGCGATAGCGGCGAGCGTGTCTCGCGAGCGCATCGCCGCCGGCCCCAAGTCGATGTGGCGTTACGCCGACCTGCTGCCGGCGTCGGCCGAAGGAGCCGTCGACCTTGGCGCAGGGTTCACGCCCCTCGTACGGGCGGACCACCTCGCCGCGGAGCTCGGCCTCTCCGAGCTATGGCTCAAAAATGACACGGTCAACCCGACCGGATCCTTCAAGGACAGGGTGGTCTCGGTGGCGCTCACCAAGGCGCGGGAGCTCGGGTTCAAGGTGGCGGCGTGTGCATCGACAGGCAACCTCGCCAACGCCGTGGCCGCTCACGCGGCGCGCGCCGGTATGCGTTCGGTCGTTTTCATCCCGGCTGACCTGGAGAGGGCCAAGGTGGTGACGACGGCTGTCTTTGGGGGCACGCTGGTGGCCCTGGAGGGCAATTACGACGACGTGAACCGGCTCTGCGCCGAGCTGGCGAGTGAGTACCCAACGTGGGCTTTCGTCAACGTCAACATCCGTAGCTATTACGCCGAGGGCTCGAAGACCCTCGCGTTCGAGGTGGCGGAGCAGCTCGGATGGAGGGCCCCCGACCACGTCGTTGTCCCGGTCGGCTCTGGGAGCCAGCTCACGAAGGTGGCAAAAGGCTTCCGGGAGCTCTACAAGGTCGGCCTGCTCGACCAAGAACCAAGCGTGCGGGTGTCGGGCGCTCAGGCCGAGGGCTGCGCCCCCGTTGCCCAGGCCTTCGAGGCGGGGACTGGCTTCGTCCGTCCCGTGAAGCCGAGCGGCATTGCGAAGTCGCTTGCTATCGGGAACCCAGCTGATGGAGCCTACGCCCTCGAAGAAGTGCGAGCTTCCGGAGGGGCAGTCGCCGCGGTAAGCGACGCCGAGGTCGTAGAAGCCATCCGCCTCTTGGCCCGCACGGAGGGGATCTTTGCCGAGACGGCGGGGGGCGTGACCGTTGGCGTTCTGGCAAAGCTTGCGGCCTCGGGCGTGATCAAGCCCAATGAAAGAGTCGTCGCGCTCATAACGGGCAACGGGCTGAAGACCATCGAGGCCGTTGCCCCGCAATGCCAGCCGACGGTTACGATCGAGCCCAGCCTCGAGGCGTTCCAAGCCGCCGGCGTGGCAGACTGGCAGTCGTGAGCGACCAAATGCCTAGCCAAAGGTGGAGCCGAGAGCCATGAGTGCCAAGGTCCGCATACCGACCCAACTGCGCGCTCTCGCCGGCGGAGTGCCCGAGGTGGAGGTCCAAGCCACCACGGTGGGTGAAGCTTTGAAGGCGCTCGACGTCGCCCACCCCGGCTTCGCCGAGAGGCTTTTCGACGAGAGCGGCGAGCTCCGGCGCTTCGTCAACGTGTTCCTCGGTGAGGAAGACGTCAGGTTCTTGGAGGGCCTGTCCACCGCCGTCCCCGAGGGAGCCGTCGTCTCGGTCGTGCCCGCCGTGGCCGGCGGCTGAGCCAACTTTTCCTCCTTCTCGGTATCGACCTTGCGCGGTAGTGGTCGTTACGCTGTAGTGTTAGCAGTCGACGTGTTCGAGTGCTAA
>JAJZYO010000253.1 GCA_021798075.1 Actinomycetes bacterium | reverse complement strand
CGCGGTAGCGGGCCGGGTGTGGGTGGTGCGCTGCCTGGTCGTGTTCGCGGACCGGGACCGTGCTCTCTCGCCTGCTGCATCGGTGGGGACAAGGCCGCATGGGAACGAAGGCATCCCGGCAGCGACTGGTACGAGGCCTACGTCCCAGTGGCAGACGAGATTTTCCGCGCCCTACGAACGGAGAAAGGATGGCCATGAGCAACACGAACCCTGCAGAACCCACGGAAGAGGAATGGGAGCCCGAGGACTGGCTCGCCAACCTCGAGGCCGACAGTCGGGCCGTGCCATTGGAGCACGGCCCTGATGAGCGCTACGAGCGGGCTGGTACGCCTGACTACCACGAGCGGGTGATGGCCGGCCGTGCCTCCCGCGCCGCGGCGCACCGGGCGGTGACAACTCTGGCCGGGCTCCGCCGTGCAGTGGGCATGACCCAAGTGCAGGTGGCCCAGGACTGGGGGACGACCCAGCCCGCGGTCTCCCGGTTGGAGTCCGACCCGGCACGGGCCGAGGTCGCCAGCCTGGCCGCCTATGTGCGGGCGCTCGGGGGGCATCTCGCCATCGAAGCGGAAATCGGCGGTGAGCACTACCGCTACGAGCTGGTCTAGGTACGTGCCGGCCCGGTCCCTGTGACAGCAAAGCCGCTTTTTGCTGCCACAACCGGGTGCTGCCAGCGCGGGATCGTGAGGCCCCGCCGGTGTTCTCCGGCGTCAACACCTCATTGACGACGACGACCTGGGCGGGGTGAATGCATGCTTGAGCCGATCTCGGATCGAAGCGGCGCTGCGGTACCGAGCCGCCTACCCCGAGGAGGTCGACGCGGGGATCGAGCTGCACCGCCGCGAGACGGTCTCGGCATGGCTTTTTTGAAGCTGCTGCTCGACGAGATGTGCCCGCCAGCGCTCGCCGAGGCGCTGCGGGTCAGTGGCATCGAGGCCCGCACGGTCGTCGATGTGGGCCTGGCCGGCCGGTCGGGCTCCGACGTTCTGGCAGCCGCCGAGGCGAACGGCTACGTCTTGCTCACCGAGAACGTCGCGGACTTCGCTCGCCTCGCGGCTGATCACCTGACCACCGGCGGGCACCACCCGGGGGTGCTCATTGCCCTCTCGTCGCGGTTCTCACGCCGTCGGGCCGGCATCAGCGCCATCGTCTCGGCGATCGGAGCCGTGGTCGACAACCGTGGTCAGCGAGGCCCTCCAGGACCGGCTCTTGTACCTCGAGGAGCCGCCCGGGAGCGGGCCATAGCGCCCGTCGAGGTCCCCATATCGCGCATGCCGAATGTCGTCGCCACTGCGTTGGCAAAGTATGGCCTACCGCCGGCTGCGGGTCGCTTACCAGATTACCGATGTGCGGCGGCAGGTGGAAGGCATGTGGCGGTCGGCGCTGACGAGCGGTTACCCCAAGCTCCTCCGCGGTGGCCGCGGTGATGCGGTCACCGGGGTCGGCAGTCGCATTGCGGGGCACACCCGCAACCCGGTTGGCAGCGGCAGCTGTGACGGGCACAACCTCAAACGGCGTGTCGCCCCGGGTCAACTCTTCGAGGATCGCTTGACGGTCATCCTCGGTGAGCGGGCACAATGAGGCTGCCATCTGGGCTGACGGGCACTTCGATGATGTCGTGAGCTGGCTCAGACATAGCGACTCCTTTGACCACGGGGGTCGGGCCCACTGTAGGGGAGGAAGCCTCCTCGCCTCCCACCGTTGAGGGGTGGGCCCCCAGACAACGGGCGCCGGCGGCCCCTACGCCGCAGCTACCTGGGCCCTTGCCTAGCGGCCCAAAGTCCACGGCGCCTTGGGCGTGGCTATGCGGGAAGGATGCCGGGGCGCTATGGCGTCGAGTCCGGCTACCAGGCAAGCCACCTGCAGCCAGCCGCTGGCCGATCGGAGCGTACACTCGAAGGACTGGGCCAGCCGGCGGCTGCGCCGCAGGTGCCCGTGGGCGACCTGGACCCGCCAGGCGTACGCCAACGCCACGAACTTGTGCCGGCCCTTGTCGTGGCCGGCCCGGCGGACCTCCAGTGCCTCCTTCTCTTGCGTCGAGACCGGTGGTACGGCAGCGGCCAACGGCAGCCCGGTGACATCGACGGTCGCCGCCCGCTTTGGCGCCTTTCGTCACCCCCGTACGGCCCGCCTCGGTCGTGGAAGGTGCCCTACCGTTGGAGACGCCCCTCGCCAGGTGGGTGTCGATGATCACGATCGGCAGTTCGGGCTCGGCTCGACCGGCTGCTCCGGGAGCTGAGCCGGAAGCACCGCACCCGCGAGCGGGTCGAGCGGGCCATCGGGGTGGTCAACGCCTTCAGCTTGGTCGGCCCTGGAGGGCCTGAGCAGCGCAACTCGTGGCCCAAGTGGGCCAGCCAGCCGAGCCTCGGGTGCCAGCCTCTCGTCGGGGAAAGGACGGGCCCCGACTGCCCAGGCGAGCCCACTACAAAGAGGAGTCGAGGCGTAGCTCCTGGTAGCACCCTCCACCCAGGCCTGGGAGAAAGGGACCGAGCCCGCCGATGCCCCCGCCGAGGGCGCCTGGTCTTGTTGCGCTCCTCCGATCCCACCTGTCCTCTCGGCTGAGGACGTGGCCCTTGGCTACAGGCAGCCCCTCCTGGTGGAGCGAGGCAGGCGAGACATGAAGTCCACGATCGACCTGCGTCCCGTGGCCATTGGGGAAGTCACCGTAACGTGGAGGAGCGACCAAGGGAGTTTCGTGGGTGCGGGAAGACGGACACGAGGACCCCCGATGACGGCATGACTATCCCACAACACGACGGGAACCGGTGCTGTCGGGAATGACGCCCCAACGGGTGTTAGTGCACAGAGCTTGACTGGTCGGAGTGCCGGTACCAGGCACTGATCAAGTCGATGGGCTGCAGCTCCAGAGGCACTTCGGCGTGAGCTTCGTCACCTTGCGGGTGCGGTTGCTCCAAGAGCGGCTCATCTCGCGGTCGGACTACGACGCTCTCGGGCAGTGTCACGTGATTGACTGACCGGGCGGTACCAGTGGCCTCGTCACGGGCACGACGCGGAGGATGGTCTCCAGGCCGAGAAAGTCGTCGGGGTTGGCGGTGAACAATGGCAGGCCTTCAGCGAGGGCCGTAGCCGCGATCAGCAGGTCCGCTACCCTGCGTCGCGGGCTGCGACCCGAACCAACAACCACCGCGACGACCCGGCCGTACATCCGTGCCGCCTCGGTGTCGAAGGGCACGGGGTCGAACTCGTTCTCTGCCCGCTGCAGGATTTCGAGGCGGCGCGCCCGCTCCCTATGCTCGTCGTAGACGTTTTGCTCCCGGGCTGTGCGGACCTGGTGCGGACCGGCCGAAAGCTCCGCCAGCGTGATGGCGCTGATCGCCACCTCCTCTGGTAGTTCGGCCGGGTCGACCCACTTGCGCAGGACCAAGACGTTCGTGTCGAGCAGCCCGCGCGCCGGGCGCTCAAGGCCCGTAGACATCTTGGGCCCGCTGGTCGACCACGACGTCCTGGTCGGCCCGGAAAGCATCGAGATCGACGGCCGGGGCGTTACGCGACAGGGCCACGAACTCCTGCTTGGGGACGAACCGGCGGCGGTGTCGCATGGGGGTCAGTTCCCCGATGCGGCGGCCATCGCGAGTCACGGTGAAGGACTGCCCACTTTCGAGGGCGTCCATGATCTCGCGCGAACGCATCCGCAGGTCGCGCTGTGTCACCTCTTTGGAAGTCACCTCTCTCGCAACACCCATGGTGGCCAACATAGCGCCAGGTGCTACGGAATGGCACAGTCCGCAAGGCTGTCGTGGTCCCCTGGGTGCTCCTTGCCCGCCAGGACGGTCCCCAGTACGACCGCCTGCGGGATTTCGAGGCGCAGGTGCTCCGCCAGCCCCGGGATGGCCGTGGCGACCACCCGGCCGTGCTCGTCACCTCCAGCGCGTCACTGCTCTTTGCTGGGACAGGAACTGGCTCGTGGGGCGGCCGAGCCCGGGAGCCCCCACTTTTGCCCGGGACGGGCGTTGCCACATTTGTCTGTCATCACCGTTCGCCGGCGGCCATGTGCGCCCCAGGGCCCTTCATGCCCTGGCCGCCCCTCTCGACCTCTCCCGCCGGCGGTCCCACGAGACAGCCGCCGCCACCACGACGAAGGCCCCCGTCGAGATGCCATAGCCGAGCTGCCGAGCTTGGCCAGGGCCCAGGGCCTGAAGCTCACCACGCCGCCGGCGGGCCCGACCGGGAACATCATGGTCCCCTCGGCCGTCGGCACCGCCGCCTTACCCCGTAGGTACCAGCCCTCCTGGTAGGTGGTGTCCACCGTCACCCACCCCGGGCGCCC
>JAJZYO010000252.1 GCA_021798075.1 Actinomycetes bacterium | reverse complement strand
TCGGTAAGCCGTATGCGGGAAAACCGCACGTACGGATTGAAAGGGGGATGGGGAACCGGGCTCGCAAGAGCACCGCGCCCCTGACTACCAATGACCAGAGAGCGCCTCTCGCCGGCTGACACCCGCGTCCTTTTGCTCGAAAGCATCCACCCCGACGCGACCGCGTTCCTCTCCAAGGCCGGCTACCAGGTCCAGTCCCTTGACCGGGCGCTCGAAGAGGAGGAGCTCGTCTCGCGCTTGGGCGAGGTGGACGTGGTCGGCATACGGAGCCGCACCCACTTGACGGAGAGGGTGCTTGCTTCGGCCCCCCACCTCTTGGCTATCGGGGCCTTTTGCATCGGCACCAACCAGATCGACCTGGCCGCGGCGAGCACCCACGGGGTCGCCGTCTTCAATGCACCCTTCTCCAACACCCGAAGCGTCGTCGAGCTGGTCATCTCGGAGATCGTCGCCCTTCAGCGGGGGCTCACCGACAAATCCGCCAAGATGCACCAGGGGATTTGGGACAAGTCGGCTGCCGGCAGCCACGAGGTGCGGGGCCGCCGGCTGGGCATCGTCGGCTACGGCAACATCGGTTCGCAGCTGTCCGTGCTGGCCGAAGCGCTCGGTATGTCGGTCTACTTCTACGACACGGCCGACAAGTTGGCGCTCGGCAACGCGAAGCGTTGCGCGTCGATGGAAGAGCTCCTCGAGCTCGTCGACATCGTCACCCTGCACGTGGACGGCCGGCCTTCCAACCGGGGCCTGTTCGGTGAGAACGAGTTCGCCCGCATGCGCAAGGGCAGCATCTTCTTGAACCTTTCACGCGGTTTTGTGGTCGACCACGCCGCCCTACGCTCCCACATTGAAAGCGGGCACCTAGCTGGCGCGGCGATAGACGTCTTCCCGAGCGAGCCCAAGCGCAAGGGCGAGCCCTTCGTCTCGGAACTGAGAGGCCTGCGCAACGTCGTGCTCACCCCCCACATAGGCGGCAGCACCGAGGAGGCGCAGCAGGACATCGGCAATTTCGTCGCCGGGAAGTTGCACGACTACCTCTCGCTCGGTTCGACCTCGATGTCGGTCAACCTGCCCAACCTGGCACTTCCGCCGCGAGCCGGGGAGTTCCGCGTCACGGTGGTGCACAGGAACGTCCCGGGCGTTCTCGCCGCCCTGAACAGCTTGTTCGCCTCGCACGACATGAACATCGAAGGCCAGTACCTCGGCACTCGCGGGGACCTCGGCTATGTGATCACGGACACGCCGAACGACTTCTCACCCGAGGTGCTCGCTTCCCTCGCCTCGATGCCCTCGACGGTCCGCCTCCGCGTGCTCTGAGCCTGAGGCGGTGCCGGCCGGGGCCGTCGGAGCGGGTCGCGAGGGGCAGCGGCGCCGCGCCCAAAGCCAGCTACCAAGAATCTGCTAAAGGTGCGCCAGCGGCGTGCCGAAAAGCGGTTACATAGGTAGTTACATGGGTGTAACTCGGGGGCGCCCCTTGGCCGCTTGGTTGGCCGGCCTCGCCTTGGTCGCCCTGTCGGGCGTGGCTGAGCGCCTGCTCCGGTTGGCAGCCGCCATAGCGGCGGCGTCCGCGGCGGTCCTCGAGGCGCTCCGCCAGCGGGCCGAAGCGCTCCACACGGCGGCCACCCTTTCTGCAGCGGTGCGGGCGAGGGCGGCAGGGCGCTGGCGTGCGGTGTTCGAGGCGTCCCCGCTCGCCACGGCCAAAGTGAGCGTCGAAGGTCGGCTGGAGGCGGTCAATGCCGCCTTGTGCGCCCTGCTCGGCGAGCCGGAACGAGCCCTGGCCGGACGGCGGCTCTCGGCCCTCGTCTACCCCGACGACCGCCCGGTGCTCCGCGGGCCGGGGCACCCTGGGCGCTCGGGGCGGGGCGCGGCCAGGGCCGAAGTGCGCCTCGTGTGCGCAGGCGGGCGCTTGCGCTGGTGCGAGCTCGACTCCTATCTCGTGCGCGGCCCTGACGGGAAGCCCGAGTACGTGCTGGTTTCGGTGGTGGACATCACCCGGCACAAACGTTCGCAGGCGGCCCTACGCGACCTGGCCAACCGTGACCCCCTCACCGGGGTGGCCAACCGCCGCTGGTTCGAGTTGAACCTGGCCCAACACGTGCGGGCCTGTGCGCTCGAGGGGCCGCGAGGGGCGGTCCTAGTCATGGACCTCGACAACTTCAAGCAGGTCAACGACACCCTGGGGCACCAGGCCGGCGACCGTCTAATTATGGAGGTCGCGTTGACCATGCGCCGGCACCTGCGCGACCAGGACCTCGTCGCCCGGCTCGGCGGCGACGAGTTCGCTGTCGTGTTGCATGACGGGGACACCAAGGCGGCGGAGGCGGTGGCCCGCAAGCTCGTCCTTGCCGTTCGAAAGGAGGTGAGCACAGCTGGTTTGGTCCCCGCAGGGTCTGCGCCGGCACCCGTTCCTGGCGTTGGCGCCGGCCCCGGCGCCCGCAGTTCTCGTGCCGTCACGGTCTCTGTCGGGGTGGCCCCGCTGGAGCGTGTTGCCGCCAGCCCGTCAGGCTTGTCGGCTGGGGAGGCGCTGAAGGTCGCGGACGAGGCGATGTACCTCGTGAAGAACTCGGGCCGGGACGGCTACGCGCTCGCCGGGAGCGCGGCGGGGAAGGCGTCGCTCAGGTCAGGTGAACTATGTCACGCACCAGCAGGTAGGTAACCATGGCGATCACCACGGCGTAGAGGGCTGCTGCCGCCCAGCGCCAACGGTGGTCGGCCATGAAAAACCTCCTGACCGCCCGCACGTCGAACACGAGCGCGGCCACGGCGACAGGGACCCCGATCGCCGGCCCGACCACGGGCACTTCGCTCAGCCACGGGGCGAGGATGGGGAAAACGATGTAGCTGAGCAGGCAGCGCGTGGCGGAGAGGAGGATGGAGGAGCTGAAGAGGTTGTAGACCTCGCCGCCCTCCTGGTCGGGCAGGAAGAGGACCCGCCGGGCGAAGTGGTCGGCCCGCCCTTGCCTCCTGGCAACGGTGGCTTGGCTGGCTTCTGTTGGGGGCAGCGTGCGGGCCACCTGGTCACCGCCGAGCACTACCTCTTCGCTAACTGCCACGCTGCCACCTGCCTCCACTAGAGACGCAAGGAACCCAAATTACCCGGCCGTTCCTGCCGGCCCCAACATAGTGCAGCCTGCTGCGGCGTGGTGCGGCAGGGGCGGCAGCGCTGGGCACCCGGCGCCCCTCAGTTCTTCACGGGCTGGCCCGCCGGCGAGACGACCCACCAGATCCCCCCGTAGGTCTCGACGCCTTCACCGGTGGTCATCCCCGGCCCGGTGTCCCGCTCGTAGGTGTAGAGCGCGTGGCCGTGATAGGCCACCTGGTGGGCACCGCCGGAGCGCTGGAAACTCGACAGGAACTTCGGGTTGACACCCGCGCCCGCAATGAGCTTGCCGCTGGAGTCGAGCGGTGGCCAGACGATGGCGCACGAGCCGACACAGGTGCTCGAGTTGGGCGGGTCGGAGCTGAGCATGTACAAGGTGTAGCCACGCGAAGTGACGAGGATCTTGCCGTAGCCCTTCACGTTGCTGACGTCGACCGTGCCGTTGGTGGGCGACGCCACCGTGGTCACGCTGGCGCCATTGGCGTTGTAGCTGCCTCCGGCGCAGGCCGAGAGGCCGGCACTGGCCAAGGCGGCACCGGCCGCCAGGTGCAGCCAGCGGCGCGTTCGTGGCGCCGTCAGGCCCTGGGCCATGCCCGGCCCGACGACCCGACCGGCACCTACGGGCGAGGTAGGGGTGGGGAGACTCGGCACGGCTCGGAACACTTTGACACGCAACGAACCTAAGAGCAGAGCTCAGTTTGAGTCAAGGCGGGGGAAGACGCTTTGCTCGAGCACGAGCTTTATGCTCGCCGCCACGGGTATTGCTACAAGGGCGCCGATTATCCCGAGCATGGCGCCGCCGATAAGGACGGCGAGCACCGTGACCACGGGGGAGACGTTTACGGCTTGGCGCATTACGCGCGGGACGAGAAGGTAGTCCTCGAAGAAGCGGTAGCCCACGTAAAAGGCCACAGTCAAGATGGCGACCGGTAGCGAAACCGAGAGCGCGACCAGCGCCACGACCACACCTGCGATGGTCGAGCCCACCACGGGGATCAGGTCGAACAGCGCCACGAACAGGCCGAGGAGCACCGCGTAGGGTATGCCGAAGGCTGTTGCCCAAAGGAAGGTACCGAGGCCGGCGACCAGGGAGGTGAACAGGTTGCCTATCAGGTAGCCCCCCACGCCGGCCAGCACCTGGTCGAGGATCCCCCCGAAACGCTCCCGGCGGCTGGCCGGGACGAGCTGGA
>JAJZYO010000251.1 GCA_021798075.1 Actinomycetes bacterium | reverse complement strand
CGACCTGATCGCCATCTACTTGACCGGTGCTGCCACCATCTTGTTGCTCGCTGTGCCCTTCATACCGGGCCTGCGCGATATCCCCGAGGTGGTGCCGCTCCACCGGGTCATCTGGCGGAACTGGCACCGGCGGGCCGGCGGGCCCAGGACGCCGGACTTCGGTTTGCCTGCCTCTCACGAGCCGCGACCAAGCGAGGTCGGGAGGTAACCCGCGGCAGCCGATGGGACGCTATCGAGCGTGGCGCGGCGGGAGGGCCAAGGACCGCCGGCGGGCCACCTCGAAGCAGGCAACGGCGCAGGCGGCGGCGACATTTAGCGACCCGACCCCTCGGGCGGCCTCTGACATAGGGATCCGAGCGAGGGCGTCGCAGCGCGCCCGGGAAAGCCGCGAAAGCCCCTGGCCCTCCGAGCCGAGCACCAAGGCCACGCTTTCGTCGAGCAGAGGCGATGCCCAGAGGTCGTCCTCCGCAGCTGGGTCGAGGCCGACCACCCACAAGCCGGCGCTCCTGATTGCCGCGAGCGCGCTCGGGATCCCGGGCACTTGGGCCACGGGCAGGGTCTCGGCCGCGCCGGCGGCAGCCTTCAGCGCCGCCGGGTTGAGAGGGGCTGAGCGGTGCCGTCCGACAACCACCCCGGCGGTCCCGGCGCAAGCCGCGCTACGCAGTATCGAGCCCAGGTTGCCAGGGTCGGTGACCCCGTCGAGGACCAGCAACAACAAGCCGGCACTCGAGCTGAGCATCGCCTCTAGGGGCACGGCCGGCAACGGGTCGGCCCAGGCGAGGACTCCCTGGGCAGAACTCGTACGGCTGGCAGTCGCGAGTTGGTGGGCCTCCTTCAGTTCGACCTGGACGCCTCGCTGGCGGGCAAGCGAGACCAGCTCCCGCAAGGGCCCGGCGGCCAGCCTTGCGTCGGCCCAGAGCAGCCGGCAACGGCGGCGCTGCGCATCGATGAGGCGGTAAACGGCGTGGTACCCCTCGACCTGCTCGCCGCCCAGCCCCTCGGCCGGAGCCGCCGGTCTTTCCGCGGGCCTCGATGGGCGCCCCGGTCTCTGGGCACCGTACCTGCCCGGAAGATTGCCCGGTCCTCTCTCACCGACACCGTCAGGGGTGCCGGGGTGCCGGCCGGCGGGATTGCTCGTCCTTCCCGCACCTCGCCCAGCGTCGGGACGCTTCATGGTGCTTCGAGCAGCGCTACCGCCAGACAGGCGATCCCCTCCCGCCGGCCGAGAGCACCCAAGCCTTCGCCCCTTTTCGCTTTGATCGAGACCGGCGCCCCGAGCGCGGCACCCAGGCGGCCCTCCATCTCGGCCTTGTGGCCCGCGAGGCTCGGGGCCTCGGCGATCACGGTGCAGTCCACGTTGACCACGCGCCAGGTCGCCGATACCCTCCTCAACGCGGCCTGGAGCAGGGCGATGCTGTCGGCACCCTCCCAAGCGGGGTCGCCGTCTGGGAACATCGCCCCGATGTCACCCAGGCCGGCCGCTCCCAAGAGGGCGTCAGTGACGGCGTGGCACACGACATCTGCGTCGCTGTGGCCGGAAAGCCCGGGACCGGCGAGGTGCACCCCTCCAAGCACGAGAGCCCGGGCGGGGTCGTCGCTGAAGGGGTGGATATCGAAGCCCTGGCCGACGCGCAGGCTCACCGAACTGCGCTCGCCGCCAGGAGGGCCTCGGCGACGGCCAAGTCGAGAGGCTCGGTGAGCTTCAAGTTGGAGCTCACCCCGCCCACGCTCACCACCCGCCCGCCCATCGACTCGACGAGCGCCGCGTCGTCGGTCGCCTGCTTACCGGACGTGGCCGCCGCGGCGTGAGCGGCACGGAGCGCGCCAGCTGCGAACGCCTGGGGTGTCTGCGAGGCCACGAGGACCGACCTGTCCAGCGTGACCAGGCGGCCATCGGCACCGCGCTGCTTGATGGTGTCCCTGACCGGCAGGCACGGTACCGCGGCGTCCGCACCTTGGAGCACGGCCGATATCACCTGCTGCCACAGCGCTTCACCGGCAAGCGGGCGGGCGGCGTCGTGCACGACGACGACATCGGTGCCAGCCGGGACAGCGTCCAGCCCGGCCGCCACCGAGTCAGTACGCGTCGCGCCCCCAGCTACCACCCGGTCGGCGCGTCCCTGGTAAGAGGGCACCATGGCCGCCGGCACTACCAGGACCGTGCCGGCGCAGTAGCGGCCCGCCACGTCCAAAGACCAATCAACGACTTCCCGGCCACGGAGCATGGCGAACTGCTTGTACCCGCCGAACCTCACCCCGCCGCCCGCGGCCACCACCACGGCCCACGTGGTGGGCTTCGCGGCCACCGGGCGCCCTAGGGCAGCGCCTCGTCGAGCTTCTTTTCCGCCTCGGCTTCTGTCACGCCTATGGCGAAGGTGAGCTCGGACACCAGGATTTGGCGGGCACGGTTGAGCATCCGCTTCTCGCCGGCGGACAAACCCTTGTCCTTGTCCCGGTTGGAGAGGTTTCGCACCACTTCCGCCACCTGGTAAATGTCGCCAGACTTCAGCTTTTCTACGTGGTTCTTGTAGCGCCGCGACCAGTTGGTCGGCATGCGCACGTCCTTCTTGCGCAACACCGCGAAGACTTCTTCTACTTCCTCGTCGTTTATGACCTCCCTGATGCCCACGTCCCCAGTCGAGTCGACGGGCACCTTGAGGGTCAGGTCGCCGTAGGCCAGGCGCAGTACCAGGTACTCGCGCTGCTCGCCGAAGTCGGCCCGCAGCTCTCTCCTCTCGACAACTGCCGCACCGTGGTGGGGGTAGACAACCTTGTCCCCGACGTCAAACGACATGAGCCTCCAAACGTGTCGGCGCCGGTGACTATACCGGCAGCTTGCGCACTCCTTCCAGGGTACGACTTTTTCGGGCTGAGATCCAACTCGGTTAGGTACTAACGTCTGGCAACCATGGAAGATGTCACGGCTTTGTCAGGGAGCGAGCTGTTCTCGTCGCTGCCCGAGGATGCTCTGGCCCGGGTGGCCGGGAGAGCCGTGCCCGTGCGCCTCGAGCGCAACAACACCCTTTTCGCCGAGGGCGACGAGGCGAGCGAGATGTACGTGGTACGTAGCGGGCGGATCGGGATCGCCAAGCGCTCCCCAGACGGGCGCGAGTCGATAGTTGCCCTGATGGAGCCCGGCGACGTCTTCGGGGAGATGCCGTTGTTCGACCGCGAACCGCGTTCGGCGAGTGCGCGCGCCCTCGAGCGCACGGAACTTGTCCGCCTCCCCTATGACGTTGTCCGCGCCGAGCTCGAAGCGCAACCGGGGGCACTATGGGACGTGGTGGCGCTCATCGCACGGCGCCTCCGCAATGCTGACGACGCCATCGCCGACGCCATGTTGCTCGATGTCACAGGCCGCACGGCAAAGCGGCTCCTCGAGCTGGCCGGCGAGGCCGACGACTTTGTCCTGCCCATCACTCAAGAAGAGCTGGCAGGCCTGGTAGGCGCCTCGCGGGAGCGGGTCAACAAAGCCATCGCGGCTTTCGTCCGGCTCGGGTGGCTCGAGCAGTCCGACCGGCGCTACAGGATCTCCAATCGCGAGCGCCTCACCCAGCGGGCTCGCTGACGCCGGCGGCGGGCAGCTCTGAGCGACCCAGCTGGCGTTGACGAGCCGGCCGGGGCGGCGGCGGGACAGGGCGGCAGGTGGCGGCGACAGGTGGCGGGGACAGGGGGCGGCGACAGGGGGCCGTGGCGCCGGCGCAGCGGGCCACCTCAGCCGAGGCGGTCCAAGATGCTGGTCTCGGCCAGGCGGGCCAGGCCCTCCTTTACGAAATGGGCGCCGGCGACCTCGATGCCTTCGACCGTGTCGAGGTCCTCGGTACTGGCCCTTAGCACCTGCTGCAGCCCGCCGTAGCGCTGCACGATGTTTTGGACCACTTGTTCTGGTAACCGGGGGATCTTGGAGAGCAACCGGTACCCGTAGGGCCTGAGCGGCGCCTCGAGGTCGGGGCCGGCGGGACCGATGCGCAAGACGTTGGCCACCCTGGACAGGTCGAGCAGCCGTTCGGTGGAGAGGTGGCTCAACGCGGCAAGGGCGTCTTCGACGTCCCAGACGGGCTCGGGCACAAGGTAGTCGCGAAGGACCTGGCGGCGCTCGTCCTCCACGCCGGCCAGCATCTCCTCGAGCTGGAGCCGTACGAGACGGCTGTCGGTACCGAGCTCAGCACTGTACGAGTCGACCTCCTCGGCGATACGCCGCACCATCTCGGCCCGCTGGAGCACGGTGACGACGTCTCGTACGGTGACCATGTCCTCCACCTCCAGGGCGGACAGGGCGTTGGTCACCACGTCCAGGCGG
>JAJZYO010000250.1 GCA_021798075.1 Actinomycetes bacterium | reverse complement strand
TTCCCGACCGCTCGTTAGTGCTCACCGGGACCTCGCGTCCTCTGTCGCTCCTGGCATGCCTCGTCGTATGTTCGGCCGCGGCAAACCCTGGCTGGAGAGCGCGGTGCCCAACGGCGGCGGAACACGCCGGCCAGGCGAAAGCTCTCGAGCGCCTAGCACCGGCAGGGCCCCTCTGCGTCTCGCCACGTGGAGTGCGTGGCGACGCTGGACGACCGGTGCCGACCCGAGCGGACCAACCCGGGGACGTGCCGGTGCACTCTCCTGCCCGGCGCGCTCATGGTGACCGGTCGGCCTGCCGAAGATCCAGAAGATGTTCGAGAAGCACCACGAGAAGAAATTGGAGAAGGAGCACGAGGAGGCCCTTGCCAAGTGGAAGGCGGAGCGTGACGGCTACGCCGAGCTGCTCCAGCTCGCCGAGACCTTCAATGGCCTGCCCACCAACGAGATAGTGCTCGGGCCCGGGGAGGCGCTCTTCTACAAGATCGCCGGCGCCGCCCTGTTGGACGCCCGGAGCACCGGCCACTGGGAGGGCGCCTCGTCTGGCTTTTCGGTCCCTATAGGCGGCGGCGTCCGCTACCGGGTCGGCGCCACCCACGGCCACTACGTCCAGGGCGAGCCGGTGTTGGCCGCCATCGACCACGGCACCGTCTATGTCACCAACCGCCGGGTCGTCTTCACCGGCCCCAAACAGACCCGAGAGGTCGCCTTCGCCAAGCTCGTCGGCTTCCAGCACGACGACCAGGCCGGCTCGACTACCTTTTCGGTCTCCAACCGCCAAAAGCCCGTCACCGTCCACTACGGGGCCGGCCTCTCGGCGCACTTCGACTTCCGCCTCGACCTGGCGCTGGCTCACTACCGGGGCACGACAGAAGCCCTCGTGGCCCAGCTTCGGCAGGACCTGGGGAAGCTCGACGCGGCACGCCCACCGGCGCCGGCGTTCGCCCACTGAGCAACAGGGAGCATGCAAGGTCCCCGGCGAGATCTGGCGCGGCCTCGAGCCCACACCGTCAATACCGGCCCCGCTGGCACAGGTGGTTGAGATAAGCACGTCGCGATCGGAGAACTAACGCAGGCAAGGCTTGGGGAATCTGGTGGGCGTCCTGACACAAAAGAGCACCGCGGCTTCACCACTTACTATTGGCGAGGCCCTCGCCGAGAGGGACCAGCGGCTATTCGTGGGCCGTGAGCGCGAGATGGCCGAGATGTGCTCTTGGTTCTCCGAAGCCGGCGACACCCCTGGGATCCTTTCCGTCACAGGGCCCGGCGGCGTCGGTAAGACCACGCTCCTACGGACGTTCGCATGGGGGCTGAGGCCTCAGCAAAGCGTGGCCTTCCCCTGCCGGGAGGCAGGCTGGAGCGTAATGGTCGGCGACTCGGACCCCTTCGGCAGCAGCTGCCAACTACGAGCCCTGCAGCGGCGAAGAGCACGCCGGTCTTTTGAGCTTCGGCCGCATGGACGTCGAGCAGGACCCTGCCACCGCCGGTCGCCATGGCATCCAAAGCGTCCCTACCCTGGTCGTTTTTGGCCCCTCTGGCCAGGAGGTCGACCAGCTGGTCGGGGCCACGGGGAACCGAGATCTGGGGAGTTCCTCAGCGCCGCTCTCACCCCTGCGACATAGGCCACCGCTAGCCTTCCCGGCGCCAGGAACGGCGAACAGTGTGGCAACAGACACCGAAGGCTCCCAGTCAGCCCACTGCGGTTCGGCGAGCTGAGCGCACCGGTTGTGCTCGAGTTCGTCTCTGCACAGGCCGACCATCTCCTCCACCAGCCGGTTTCTCCCGGCGAGAAGCTGGCTGTCACCGAGGTGGCCAGTCTCACAGACGACCGCTTCACCTTTTGGGCGGCTTGCTCCGCGCCTACTCCCGTGGGGTCTTCCCCCACTGCGATTTCACCTGCACCCCCGCTACCACTTCCGCGACGCCAACCACGTACGGGTCGACGGCGCCCACACCGTGTCCGGGGTCGAACACCAGGTGGCCTTTTTCCGCCCAACACGAGGCCCGGACGCCCACACCCAGTCGATCGGAGGCGAGGTCAGCCTGTTCAGACCCGACGACCACGCTGCCGCTCTCCTCGCCATGCGCCGCCAAGGGCGCGAGCCCATGAGCTTCACCCCACGGGGACTTTGGCTACGAGTACCTGGAGCGCCTCGCCCTCGGCCTCGATGGGCGCCCTTGCTTCCGCCCACTCTCCTTCGCCGGCCACTTCGACATAACCATGCGGGGCCGCCAAGGGCTGCGCCGGCCCAGCAAAGAAACCGACCTCAACCCCTACCGGGAACGCTTCTGCGAGATGTTCAGGCGCCTGCGGGCCGAGCACGGGGTGCGCTATTTCCTGGCCCACAACACGACGGTCACCCCGGCCAACGTCGAACAGGTCCCCCGGGTGGTCCGGGACGCCACGCCATGGGCTTCAGCATGTTCTCGTCCCAGCCGGCGGCCTTCCTAGGCGACGAGCGTCCCTGGGCAGAGGTGCCCTGAGATGTTCGACCGCCAGATCCTTCGCGCCATGTCGCCCGCCCTCGAGCGGGCCGGCACGCGGTCGGCCAGCGCCGGGGGCCGCCCAGGCGTCGTGCATGCTCGACTGGTGCCAGGCGAGAGCGAGAATGCCCTCAATCCGCTGCCATCTGACGACGACGGAAACGCAATTCCTTGACGGTTGACTGCACCGTTTGCCCTGGGAGGGGAATGGCCCCCGCCTCGAGCTCGCCGATCACCCTTTCTGTGCCAGAGAGGACCTGTTCAATGACCCGGAGCGCTGCTGGCTCCGGGAGGCCGATAGCTGCAGCGAAGGTGAGGAAGCGACGGCGGGCTAAGCCGGTCGTGCGCCCGGCCAGGGGCAACGCCAGCGACCCGTCGCCGTAGGGAACCGTGGAGGGCAGGTCATAGGCGGGGGCGACCTTCCACTCGCCATCGGGCTGACGCAGCACCGAAAGGTTCTTGGCGTGAACGTCGCCGTTCCCGGTGAGCCACGCAAAGCACAGTTGGCGGAACACGTCCCGTAGTGCCGGCAGGCTTGCTGCGCAGCGGTCGCCTATGACGGTGGCCACTTCCTCTGAAGTCATGTGGTACTTGTCGGAGGGCCAGCGGTCGAGGAGCTGGCACGCGTCCTCGCAGGCCAATGGGAGCACCTGACCGTTCGGCCCAGCTATACGGTCGAAGCGCCGAACGAGCAGCCCGGGCCGCCCGTCGGCGTCGTGAACGAGCTCGGCGTCCGCGACGGGCATCCGCATGGCGCGCGCGACTCCGAGGAAGTACGCCTCGTTCTCCACCACATGGGGGTACTCGGGCGGGTCGACCTTGAGGATGTAGCGGTCCGTGGCCCGGCCCACCGGGACCGAGATCATCCGGGCTGATACTTTGTCCTGCACGCCGGGCAGTGCCACTGGGTCGACCACCCCGGCTTCGGCAAGCAGGTCGCTGAAGTGCACCTCGGCGAAGGAGCGCTCGACCCGGACCAACGGTCCTGCCGGAGCTGGCACTTCGCCCTCCGGGACGACCTGGACGTCACCGATCGTGTCCCTTCCCACGGCAAGCAGCAAAGCGAGCTCGTCGTCAGCGGAAGTCTTGACGGCCCGCCGTAGGTTCGACAGCCGGCGCCCCTCGGGGAGCAACCCAGCGAAGAACGGGGGCACCGCGCCCGCCGGGGTGATGCGAGGCTGGTCCGAGAGCGGCAGGGTGGTGGCGACGGCGACGCCATCTTGGAGGTACTCAGGGAGATAAGCGAACTCTGTGCTGCTGTCGCGGCGGGCAAGTTTTGCCGCCAGCCGTCCGCCTTTGTACACGTCGGCGACCTTGGCCTCCCGTACACGGTCGAAGTCGATGCTGCTCACGGCCTGCGCACGCGAACGTCTATCTCGAGGCCCAAGGCGTCGAGGACAGCGACGACCTTGTCGAACCGGGCCGTAGGCTTGCCGTGCTCGAGGGCGCGGATGAAACGGGGCGATACCTGTGCTAGTTCGGCCAGTTCGTCTTGTCCGAGCTCGAGCGCCTTACGCCGCCTGACTACAGTCTCTCCCAACTCCGTAACCCTCATACTCCGGACCTTTCGACCGGCACGATCATGCCGGTCTCAGCCAGGATACCGCAGTTTGGCCAACCAAGGTCCATATATCGGCACGATCATGCCGATATGTCTCAGGAGTCAGTCCCTGAGGCTGTTCCATCCTTCAAGCCGGCACGATCATGCCGATTGCTGAGGGAAGAACTGTAGCGGGTCGAAGACGGCGACATCCGTCACGATCGTGCCTGTCAGGAAGGCCCTGAGCCAGCTAGTCAGGGGTGGTCGTGGTGGTGGTGG
>JAJZYO010000249.1 GCA_021798075.1 Actinomycetes bacterium | reverse complement strand
CGCTCGGCGCCAAGGCGAGCGGCGATACCGAAGCCGATGCCGCGCGTGCCACCCGTCACGAGGGCCACCTTCACCGGACGCCCCCCACCCCGGCCCTCACCCGGACGCCCCTCACCCGGACGGCCCTCACCCGGACGGCCCTCACCCGGACGCGCCTCACTCGGACGCGCCTCACTCCGGCGGCCCCACCCGGCGTGCCTGCTCGCCGGCGCCGACCGGAGGCCGCGGCGGGCCGAAAAACACCGGGAGCGGCTCCCCCCTCGCTAGACGGCCCACGCACAGCGCCAGTTCCCGGGCGTGGTAGTCACCCCACATGGTCGCCTCGCCGCAAGGGACTTCCCGTCCCGGAGGCACGTAATCCCAGCCATTGGGCCGGTGGTAGACGCCGTGGAGGAGGAGCCCCTCGTGGTCCTCGTCCTCGCTCAGGTACGGCGCCTGGAATAGGGTGCGGGCGACCGTGAGCCCGGCGGCCACATAAGAAGCGTCGTCGAGGTAGAGGCCGAGGCGCACCAGGCCCTGGGCGGCAATGGCGGCCGCCGAGGAATCGACCGGCTCGTAGCTGTTGAACGGGTCTGCCGCCCGCGAGCACCAGTCCCCCAAGTTTTGCAGGCCCGGGGCGCCGGTGTCCCAGTAGGGCACCCCGTCCGCCGCGCTCGCCACCTCGATATAGAAGTCACAAGTCGCCCTGGCCGCCTCGAGCACCTCAGGGGCCAGTTGTTCGTCACCGATGAAACGGAGGTACTCGAGTTGCTCGGCAAAGCCGCACACGGCCCACGCCAGCCCCCTCGTCCAAGTCGAGAAGGGCGAGTAGCCCTGCTGCGTGCTCGGCGCCCTGTAGCTCCCGTCGAGGGTGTTGAACAGTGCTTCGTGGGCCACCCTGCCCCGCACGTCGTAGATATCGCGTCCCTCGCCGTAGTAGACGTTGTGGCGGGCGGTCAGCAAAAGGTGCTGTTTCAGCCGCTCCAGCAAGGAGACCTCTCGCCCGGCTTCGTCCCGGAACGCCTGGCCGAGCAGGTAGGCCAGCGCGAGGCAACGCAGCGTCCGCACCGTGTCGATGAAAAGTGAATGCGGGCCGTTGAAAGAGTAAATGAACCCCCTCCCCGGCCCGAGCGTCGTCCAGCGCCGGGCCTGCACTGCGCCGCTCACCTGGAGGGCCTGTTCGTAGAGCCGGCGGTCGCCCGGGCCCTCGGGGGCCCTGCCTTCGGCCACGAGCCGCCACAGGTTGCCGTAAGTGCTCACCACGTTGAAGCCGTGGTCGTGCACACCGAAATCTGTGAGGTGCGGCCCCATGCTGGCGACAGCGGCCACCCGTCCCAGCTCGAGGAAGCGCTCTTCACCCGTGGCGTCGAAATGCAGCAGCGCCGATCCGTACTGGAAGCCGCGGGTCCAATCTGTCCAAGGCCGCCCCTGGTACTTGCCCTGGACCGTGTGGACCGGGGCCTCGAGGCCGGGGTCGCGCCGTGAAAGCAGGGAAAGTTTCTGGCCGGAGAGCTCCCAGAAACGCTCGAGCCCTGGGCCGAGGTCAGCCGGCCGGAGGGCCGTGTCCACGATCACGGCACGCCCTAGCTGGAAGCAGCCTTTGCTACCGGCTCTTCGGCCGGCAAGTCGAGCGCCGGCACCTCGACCTTACGGCCTTCTCGCGCCGACTGGAGCGTCAGTTCCGCGAGCTGGACACCCCTGGCGCCCGCGAGGAGGTCCCACGGGAAGGGCGTGCCGAGGGCCACGTGGGAGAGGAACTGCTCCCACTGGAGCTTGAACGCGTTCCCCGTCGCCCCGTTGTCCGGCACCTCCTGCCAGAGGGAACGCAAGTCGTGGCCCGGCGGGGCATCGGGGTCCCAGGTCGCGGCCGGCGTCGCCCCCCGGTGCTGGAAGCGGCAGCGGAGCAACCCGGCGACGGCCGAGCCCTCTGTGCCGTCCACCTGGAACTCGACCAGTTCGTCGCGGAACACCCTCGTCGCCCAAGACGAGTTGACCTGGGCCACGACCCCGCCGTCCAACTCGAACACGGCGTAGGCGGCGTCGTCGGCGGTGGCCCGGTACGGCCTGCCTTTTTCGTCCCAGCGCTCGGGGATGTGGGTCGCCACCTGCGCGTACACGCTCCGCACGGGGGCGATCACACCGTCGAGGAGGTACCGCCAGTGGCAGAACATGTCCATGACGATCCCGCCCCCGTCTTCGGCCCGGTAGTTCCAGCTCGGGCGCTGGGCCGGCTGCCAGTCCCCTTCGAAAACCCAGTAGCCGAACTCACCTCGCACCGAGAGCACGCGCCCCAGCGCCCGAGCGCCGACCAGCCGGCGCAACTTGCGGATACCCGGCAGGCACAATTTGTCCTGCACGGCCCCGTTTGCCACGCCCGCCCGCCGGGCAGCCGCGGCGAGGCGGAGCGCCTCGGGGAGGTTCGGGGCCACCGGCTTCTCGGAATAGACGGCCTTGCCCGCCTCTATGGCCGCCGCCAGGGCGGGGCCGCGCGCCGAGGTCGCCTGCGCGTCGAAGTAAACCTCCACACTCGGGTCCGAAAGGACTTCGTCGAGCACGGTGGTCCACTTGGTGAGACCGTGGCTGGCGGCCAGCGCAGCGAGCTTCGGGCCGTCGCGCCCCACCAGCACCGGCTCGGGCCAAAGGACCGTCCCGTCGGCGAGCTCCAACCCGCCCTGCTCCCGCAGCGCGAGCACCGAGCGCACCAAGTGGTGACGGTGTCCCATTCGCCCGGTGACGCCGTTCATGGCTATCCGCATCACATGTTGCGCCAATGAAGTGCCGCCTTCCAAAACGTCTGCCGGGTCGCCGTGCGCAAGGCGCATCCTGGCCCACCCGGGAACTGCGGCCGCAACCGGGCAGACCTTGCCTGTCGTAGCACCTGAAAACCCCTCTCGGAACCTTGTACAGAAAAGCCCTACTATCCTAACCACCCGCCCGCCAGGGGGCACTGTAAGCTTGGCCCCCGTGCCCGGCCGCCCTACGCTGAGCGATGTCGCCGCCGTTGCGGGCGTTTCTTCGGCCACAGTTTCCCGGGTTTTGAACAGTGATTACCCCGTGGCCGCCTCGACCCGCCAGCGGGTGCTCGAAGCCGTCCGCAGCTGCAATTACGTCCCCAACGGTCACGCTCAGGCCCTCGTCCGCCCCCGCTCCCACATCATCGGCGTCGTGCTGGCAGACGTGTCCGACCCGTTTTTCTCCGAAGTGGTGCGAGGCGTAGAAACTGCCGCCAAACTGGCTGGGCGCTTGGTCGTCATATGCAACACCGAGTCGGTACCCGAGCAAGAGCTCGAGTACGTCTCGCTCCTCCGTACCCAGCGCGCAGACGCTGTCTTGGTAGTAGGCGCCGCACCTTTGGACCGCCACTACGGCACCGAAATGGCCCGCCACGCTGAGGGCCTTGGGGCCGACGGCGGTGCCCTCGTCTACTGCGGCCGGCCCCGCCCTGCCGACACACGGGCCGGCAAGGTGGTCGCCCTCGACAACCTTGGCGCCGGCGCGCTCGCCGCACGCCGCCTTTTGGCGGCCGGCCACCGCGAGCTGCTCTACTTGGGAGGCCCGGAGGGCCGCACGACCACGAGGGACCGGCTCCAAGGCGTGCTCGGCGAGCTCGAACGCCAGCGTGTGCCACCCCGGCGCCTCCAGGTGACGTACGGGCCCTTCGACCGCACCACTGGCTATCGCGAGGTGGCAGTGCGCGCTGACGCCGGCGCGCTGCCCGACGCCGTCCTCGCCGCCAACGACCTCCTCGCGATAGGCGCGCTCGCTGCGCTCAGGGACCGAGGCATCAAAGTCCCCCGAGACGTCTCGGTGATCGGCATCGACGACATCCCCGCAGCGAGCGACTTGACCCCCCGCCTCACGACCGTGCGGCTGCCCCTCGTGCAACTCGGCCAGTTGGCGACTCGAGTGGCGCTCGGCCTGGCGCCGGCCAACGCCAAGGCCGGTCCCGCCTCGCTCATCGAGCGCGAGTCGGTCAGGCCCGTGGGTGGTGCCGGCGTCCGGGCTCCACGGGCGAGGCCCCGCCGGCGCACGGCGGCCAGTCACGGCGCCCTCCAGAGCCCACCCAAACCCGCCGGAGCCCGCTACTAAACCCGCCTGGGCCCGACCGGGCCCGCCTGAACGCGTCTCGACCTGCGTAAACCCGGCTGGACTGCCACTAAACCCGGCTGGACCAACCTGGACCACCACCGATGTCCTCTTCTGGACCACCACTAATGTCCTCTTCTGGACCACCACTAATGTCCTCTTCTGGACCACCACCGATGTCCTCTTCGTCCAGTTCTGACGCGCTCGGGGCCTATTTCGCCCCGAACCCGACATTTTTGA
>JAJZYO010000248.1 GCA_021798075.1 Actinomycetes bacterium | reverse complement strand
CCAGCGGTGGCCAAGGCGGCCAAGACTATGAAGCCGATGTAGTCGATGGGGTCGGGGTAGTGGGGGAACCCGAGTTGGCGGTTGAGCCAGCTGTCGGCAGAGGCGAAGCCATTGGTGGCGTTGACCTGCTGGTACAGCACGAGGCCCCAGAGAAAGGCGATGCCCCAGGCGACGTCGGCGCGCCGGCGCTTCGGGGCGACCACGGAGGTGAGAGGCTTTTGCACGAACAGCCCGACGTTGCCCTCGGGGCAGGACTTGTAGCACTCGCTGCACAGGCCGCAGTAAAGGTTCGAGTCGGCGCTGCCGGGCCAGGTGTACCACGGGCAGCCGTAGCCCTTCTCACTGCCGCGCATGCAGTCCTTGGTCCGGCAGCTGAGGCACACCTCGCGGTCACGGGTGCGGAAGCCGGCCACCGAGCCCATCGAGCCCACCGTGCCGATCAGGGTGCTGAGCGGGCAGATGTAGCGGCAGAAGGTCCGGCGCTCGAAAAGGAGGAAGAAGATCAAGGCGCTCGACACGATCCCGACGACCATCCACGAGGTGTAGGCCGGGGACCCGGGGCCGGCGATGTTGAAGAACTCCTCGATCCAGGTGAGCAACACGAACGAAGCGACCGGGATCAAGAACCCGTAGCGGGCCAGCGGCTCGGGGAACTTCCAGCCGAGGCCGAGCGTCTTCTGGGTGCGCTGCCAGAACGTCCGCCGCTGTACCCATTCTGCGAACCCACCGAAGGGGCACATCGAGCACCAGGCCCGCCCGACTACCACCATCATCACGAACACGAGGCAGAACCAGACGTACCAGGTGATGGCCGTACCGAAGTTCAACCCCGGCACAACCGTGCCGAACAGGCCGACGAAGATGACTGTCCAGAAGACGATCTGGTTGGGCAGGATCAAGAAGAACTGGAAGCGGCGGCTCTTCACCAGCCGTGCCAGCCGGGGTGACCGGGCGGTGAGGTCCCACCCGGGGGAAGGGTCGCTCGGCGCGAAGCGCTCATGGAGCCCCTCCCTCTGCGCGGGGCGCAGCCGCAAAGCGACCGGGATGGGGTCGTCGACAAGGGTGGCCGGCCGCTCTTGCTCTGCCAGGGCCATTTCACATTCCTCCCGTACGGTTACCTGAGTGGTGTTACGTAGAGTATAAACACGGAGGTGCTCCACGTCAAGTCTGTTACTATACGTAGTTGGTGAACCTGGCCCTGACGAAGCGTGGCGATTACGTCGTGCGGTCGGCTTTGGTGCTCGCCCGGGCCTACCCCAAGGCCCGCAAGGTGCGGGAGGTGGTGGGCGAGATGGCGGTCCCCGCCGCTTTCGCCTCCCAGATCCTCGCGTGCCTAGGCCGGGCCGGGCTGGCCAGCTCGAAGGCCGGGCGCGACGGCGGCTACCGCCTGGCCCGTCCCCCAGAGCAGGTCAGCCTGCTCGAGGTGGTGGAGGCGGGCGAGGGGCCCTTGCACAGCCAGCGCTGCGCCCTCGGTGACGGCCCTTGCCACTGGCGGGCGGTCTGCCCCCTCCACGAGACCTGGACCGTGGCTGTGGGGAGGTTGCGCGAAACCCTCGCTGCCACCAGCCTGGCCGAGGTTGCCCACCAGGACGAGGCCCTCGAGCTGGGCACGTACCTGGCGCCCCCGGGCTCTCACCGCCTGGCCGAGATGGTCGTCGGCGTCGAGGACACCATCCAGGTGGAGATGGCAGCGGCGGCGGCGGCGGAGCGCCTGGGCACAGGCAGTTCGTGGCTGTGCCCGCTGGCGGAGGCCGCTCACGCCGAGGGCGACCTCTTGCGGGTGCGGGTCGGCCCGCGCGGCCCTGCCTGGCTGGGGAAGACCGTCCTCGTCAGGACGGGCCGGGTCGAGGAGCGGGGCGAGGAGCGAGCCCTCCCTATCACCTGGGAGGCAACGGGGCCGTCAGGTCTGTTCCCCCGTATGGAAGCAGAAGTAGTGGTGCGAGCCCTGGACGCCGAGCGGTCGGAACTGCACCTGCGCGGCCGCTACCACCCACCTCTCGGGCGGGCCGGCCAGTTGCTCGACGAAGCGCTGCTCCATCGTGTCGCCAAGGCAACCGTGCGCGGGTTCCTCCGTCGGGTCGCCCACGCCCTCGAGGCGGATCTGGAGCCCGGGAGCCTCGAGGCGCCGTCGTTGCCGGTACCGAGCACCGTTCTGGGACCAACGTGGCACACGACAGCGGCCCCTTGACCGACGGCGAGCTGGGCGGCAGCTCAGGGACGTGGCCGGGCCGCGCGCCCAGCCGCCAACTCGCGGCGAGGCGCCCTCCGGGCGTGCCGGCGGAAGAACCGGGAGCCGAGGCCCGGGCCAGTGTGCGGAGCGCCAGGGATAACGCCGTCGCGAGGGCCGAGCACCCCGACAAGGAACGCGTCGAGCTCGTCTTGGAGGGGGTCAGGAGGCGGGCCGGCGAGGAGGGCCCGGACAACCAGGATGACGGCCACGAGCATGTAAGCGACGACGGCCAAGAGGGCGCCAGCCACCACGACGGTCACCACGACCCGCACCAGTTCGGCCACGAGACAATTGTCGCCTCGGCCTCGCCTCCCCGGTACCGGGGTGCTACGGCTTCTGGCCCCGAGATCCCACCCGACGGTCAAGCCGCAGAGCCTCGGTCGCAACTTGCACGCACAGGTGGGGCCCCGGTCCGGCTGGTCATCGTCGACGACCACGCCCTCGTCCGTGAGGGCACCTCCCGCCTGCTCGACCAGGAGCCCGACCTCTCCGTGGTCGGCACCGCCGGTAGCGCCGAGGAAGCCGAGGAGCTCTTCGGGGGGCTCCGACCCGATGTCGCCCTGGTCGACGTCAGCCTCCCGGGCCGGAGCGGCCTGGAGCTGGCCCGCTGGGCGTCAGAAAGCGAGCCGGACGTGCGGGTCGTCATCTTGAGCGCCTACGACGACATCGCATTTGTGGACGAAGCGCTCAACACCGGCGTGGCCGGGTACCTGCTGAAGACCGCCTCCGGGCACGAACTGGCCGACGCCGTGCGGGCGGCGGCCGGCGGGGTGTTCGTGCTCGACGGGGCCATTTCGCGCCGCCTCGCCCGGCGCCCGAGCAACGAGCGGCCCCGACAGCCGGCCGCCCTGACCCCGCGGGAGGCCGAAGTGCTCGCATTGGTTGCCCGTGGCCTGCCGAACAAGCGCATTGCCGCCGAACTCGGGCTCGGGGTGCGGACCGTCGAGGGCTACGTGTCGGGCCTGCTCGGCAAGCTCGGTGTAGCGTCTAGGACGGAAGCCGCTCTTTACGCCCTCAGCCACGGCGTGCTGGGCCAAGATGAGTGAAGAGCCGGGCTTCGTAACGGTCTTGCGAGGGGCCTTGCACCCTCCGGTGAGAGAGGCCCCTTTCTGGGCCGTGCAGGCCATGGTCGTTGTCATCGCGGCCGCCCACCTGGCCGTCGACCTCAACATCCCGACCTCTACGGGGGTGTTCCCCGCTGGTATCCCGGTGGCGCTCTTGGTAGTGCCGGTCGGCTACGCGGCGCTCCGCTACGGTCTGGCCGGCTCGGCCGCCACTGGGCTGTGGGCCACCCTTTTGTGGTTGCCCGACCTGCTGCTGCCCCACGACGAAGGCCACATCGGGGCCGACTCGGCCAACCTCATCCTGGTCGACGTCGTCGCCCTCTTCGTGGGCCAGCGGATCGAAGCGCAACGTCTCGCGCACCGCCGTGCCCAGCAGGCCACGAGCGAACGTCTCGAGGCAGAGGTGCGCTACCGCCACCTCTTCGAGACGACGAGCGTGCCCATCTTGGTCCTGGACGACCAAGGCACGGTCCGCGACGCCAACCCCGCGGCGTCGGCATTGTTCGGCCCCGTCCTGCTCGGCCGGCCGGCCCCGAGCCTGGTAAATGCCTGCACGGCGATCGAGGCCCTGTCGGGCCAGGTGCTCGTCCTGCCCGACGGGCGCGACTACCGCCTCAGCGTCGTGCCGCTACCCAATAACGTCGGCGGCTCGGGGGCCGGGGGATCGGGGGCCGGGGGATCGGCGGTGGGCGGCTCGGCGGTGGGCGGCTCGGAGGTGGGCGGCTCGGCGGTGGGCGGCTCGGAGGGCGGCTCGGAGGGCGGCTCGGTGCAGGTGATCTTCGAGGACGTCACGGAGGAGCGGAGCAAGCGGCGGAGGGCGTCGCTGCACGCGGCGTTCGTGGTGCGGGCGGAGGAGGAACAGCGGCGCCGGCTGGCGCGCGAACTGCACGACGAACCTCTCCAGCTTTTCTTGCACCTGGCCCGGCGGCTCGAGAGCCTCGCGGGGGCGCCCGGCGTCCCCGAAGCTGTCACCAAGGACCTGGACGAGAGCAGGCTCCAAGCCCTCGACGCGGCC
>JAJZYO010000247.1 GCA_021798075.1 Actinomycetes bacterium | reverse complement strand
GCTGCCGAGGTGGTGTTCGACTGTCTTTTCCTAGATCACGAGGCGCCTGGCGATCTCCTCGTTGGTGAGCCCTTGGCTTGCCAGCACGGCACCCGCGTCTGGGCAGGCGTGAGCCTGCTCGCCCAAGGGATGCCGAGCTGGTGAGAGGCGACAGCCGGATCAGCGTGGCTCGGCGCGTAAGCGTTGCCAAGCCGCGGCTGCGCGCTCGCGGGGAGGGAGCTTGGCGACGAAGCTGGGCACTTCTTCGGCGGCCTCTTCGGGAAAGAGTTGGGAAATGTAGCCGAAGGGCAGTACTACTTCGGCCGCCTCCCCCTGGGCTCGCGCGCACTCGAAGCCCATCTTGCCCGCCTGCGAAATGGCGAGTTCCAATAGTGCAGTTTTCCCAAGTCCTGCTTCGCCTAGAACGAACGCCACCGCCGCCTTTCCGGCCCTCGCGTCCTCCAGCGTTGCCCTGAGTGCAGAGATATGGTTATCGCGCTCGAGCAGAGCGTCAGGCACGGCCGCTGTTCCCTCCCCCCTCCCTCTCCCTCGCGGGCAGCCCATCCCTTTCGCTAAATATAGGGGATGTCCCCGATGCTAGCCCGGTTTGGGCCTGGCAAACTAACGGACCATGGGAGACGCCACCCCGCCGCCAGGGGACTTGCCATGCCGGCGGGGCCCTTCAAGCCGATCGATATGAGGTACCGGTCCAGGTGCGAAGGATGCTTGCCGCCCAACGAGATTATTGCGCCACCCGTGGTGAGTTTTGGAAATTCGTGAGCATACGGAGAGGACGGCCTGCTACCGTAATACTCGGGCTTGCGCGCTCATCAACCGAGGGCCGATTGGCATCCACGGGGACGGCCTGTCAACTGCCGCGCGCTGCCCCAAGCGGGGCACTTGGTGGTTATGGCCATGCGTGCCGGCCAACAATGGGCCAAAGGGCCTATGGCCCTCGGGGGGGTATGTGTTATCTTTTGTACGGGGCTCCGGTAATTCAGGGAAGGGTGTTGAGGCCGGAAGGTTATGGCTGGGGGCACACTGCAGTCTTAGTTAGCTAATCCAAAGCCTCTGCTTTAGGCATTCCGTATTTGCCAGCCATTTACGACGTGCTATGGCCAGTGCGAGCTTGGCAGCTATGAAGCCGGCTGGGATGGATCCCTTAGCAACGAGGAGGTCTGAGCATGCGAGAGGGTGGTTACGATTGCTTCGAGCGCTTGAGCCGGAGAGAACGACAAGTTCTGTCGAGCCTGATGCGCGCCCAGAGCGTAAGGGAGATCTCGCGCGAGGCATACGTTTCGGTGCCGACGGTCCGGAGCCAGATACGCTCGATATTGGTCAAACTGGAAGTCAGGTCACAGCTCGCCGCGGTCGTTCTCGCATACCGCAGCGGGTGGAGCGCGGCCGAGCCCGACGTCGAGGCGGGGACCGAGCGCGAGAAGCTAGCCGTCGGCGCGTGACCGCGGTGACACCCGTAGTAACCCCCACCGCCAGGAGTGGCGAGGAGCCGATCGTCGAGCGTCCCGTGGTCCAACCGCCTGAGGCTGAGCAGCGGGCGAGCGGCGGCAGGGCCTTCGATCAGGTGGGCGGCCGCTCAGCGCGTGCAAGGGCGGCTGTCGAGCGACCACCCGTGGCGTGGGTGCCCGAACGCAGCGCTTTGGGCGAAGGCACCTGGGGCATCAAGGAGCTAGTCGTTGCGACGCGCTGGGTCGCGCTAGCGCTTTCGGTGGCCGCTGTGGGGCTACGAAGCCCTCACCGATCAGACATCGTGGCGGCCGGGCTGCTCAGCCTGCTCGCTGTGGCTCGGACCCTGTGGCCGTTCGAACCAGAGGTGGACGTCCGAGACCTGAAACGAGCTGGGTGGGTCGCCCTCGGGGGCGGGTTCGGGGAGGTTGCCCTATGCGGCGTCCTCGTCGCTGTGACGGGGGGGGAGGCGTCGGCGTTCGTGATGAGCTTGGCGGGGGCGTGTTTCACTTTCGGGCTGGTCATGCCCCTGCTCCCCGGCGCCTTGGTGGTCGTTGCTGGCTTGGTCGGCTTGGGCGTAGCCGGGATGGCCGGGGCCTTGACGAGGCCGCTCGCGTCGCGCTATGTGGAAGAGCTCGCCGTGCTTGGTGCTCTCTTCGTGCTCGGCTCTTACAGCGAATGGTTGTTGCAGAAGGGCAGGGAGTCAAAAGACGGCGAGGTGGAGAGGCTTCGCAACCTCGGTGAGGTCAACCGGCTCCTTTTGGAACTTCATGCCAAGGCGGTCTCGGTGCCTGCAGGGTTGAGCCTGAGGGCCGCGGTGGCCAATTTGGCGGAGCGCCTGCGCGAGTTGCTTGAGCCAGACGTCGTCGTCCTTATGCTCGCCGGGTCAGGAGATAGCAACGCCGCGGGGCTCTGGGAGGTGGTGCTGGCGGACGGGGTCCAGCTACCCGCGACGGTTGTGCCTGGCGAGTTGGCGCCGGCTTTGAAGGAAGCAGCGAGCTCGCTTGGGCCGGTATGCCGTGGCGGCCTCGCAGCGGGCGAGGGGGCGAACAGCGGCGCATGGACGGGCCTCTACGTGCCTCTGTGGGCGCGCGACAGCCTTGTCGGTCTGCTGGCTGTTGAGCGGGTCCGTGCTGGGGCGGCGTTCAGTAGCTCAGAGGCCGACATGGTCGAGGGGGTCGCGCGCCATGCGGGTTTGGCTTTGGACAACGCCAGGCTGTTCCGCCAGCTCCGGGAGGTTGGCGCTGAAGAGGAGAGGGTGCGCATTGCGCGCGAGCTCCACGACAGGGTCGGCCAGTCGCTCGCCTACCTGGCTCTCAGCCTGGGCACGCTCCAAGAGGAGGCGCGCATTTCGCTGAGCGAGGGGAGCCTCCAGCTTTCTGGCGAGATTGGAGGGCTTGCCGCGGAAGCCCGCAGGGTGGTCCGGGAGCTCCGGACCAAGTTGACCGACCTGCGCAGCGAGGTGACTGAGCAACAGGGTGTCTCGGACGAGTTGGAGGGGCTCCTCCGGCGGGCGCAGGAGCGCTCCGGCATGCTGACGACGCTCTCCGTGAGCGCCGTCGCCAGCCTTCCGGCAGGGTTGGCCAGGGAGGTGGCACGGGTCGCCGAGGAGGCCATAAACAACGCGGAGCGCCACTCAGGGGCCACCCACCTCGATGTGTGGCTTGACTGGGACGGCCGGGCGGGGGAGCTCGTGGTCGCCGACGACGGCAGCGGACTGGCGGCGAGGGCCGCACTGCGCGCGGACGCGTACGGGATCTTGGGGATGAGGGAGCGGGCCGAGGTCATCGGGGGATCTTTGTCCATTAGGTCGTCGGCTGGCCAGGGGACGACGGTGGCGCTCAGGTGGGGGGAAGCAAAGCGAGGGTGAGGAGGGACCCATGAGTTCTGTCCTGGTGGTAGACGACCACCCAGTCCTGCGCGACGGGCTCCGTCGCTGCCTGGAGTTTGCCGGATTCGAGGTTGTGGCCGATGTTGGCGATGGCGAAAGCGCCCTGGAGGCGGTCATGCGGGCCCGGCCGGACGTCGTATTGATGGACATATCGATGCCGGGCGGCGACGGCATCGAGGTCACCCGTCAGTTCCGCCGGAGGTGCCCGGGGACGGCCGTCGTTGTGCTGACGATGTTCTCAGACGAGGCGACAGTTAGGGAAGCCTTCGAAGCCGGGGCGGCCGCTTACCTGACCAAGGACTGTGCCCCCTCAGAGATCGTGTCGACCGTGAGGGAAGCCGCGGCGGGACACGCCGAAGGTGCCGAGCTGGCGAGCTCGTACCTCCGGGCGTCGTCGCGAGCCACGTCGCCGTCACTTTTGCGCCTCCTCACGCCGAGGGAGGCAGAAGTGCTCCGCTTTGTCGCCGGCGGGGCGTCGAACGGCCGCATCGCTCGTGAGCTTTTCATAAGCGAAAAGACCGTGAAGAACCACTTGGAGCACATCTACTCGAAGCTCGGTGTTGAAAGCAGGGGCCAAGCAGTGGCCAAGGGTGTGCGGCTCGGCCTCGTGCGCATTTCGTAGCGGCCTCCTCCACTTTGAACAAGCCGTCTGGCTGGGCGGACGGGCTCTTGTCCGGCGGCTGTTGCGGCTCGGGATCTCCCCTGGACCGGCGCAATCCGCCAAGGCAGGATTGCCAGATCCGCTGCAGGATATGAGCCTATTGGCCTATGGACGGCTTGTTGTGAGCCGTAGAGACTGGTAGCAGCGCCCAACGTGTGCCAGGCAGGACAAGGGGGCCTGGCGGCACCAGATTTCCCGAAGGAGGGGCTTCCCATGAAGAACCGTGTTCTTTATACCGAGGCACGGCTGGCAAGCTGGATGCAGCGCCAGTTCTCGCCCAGAGACGAGGTCGGCGCCAGCCTGGTCGAGTATGTCCTGTTGGTCACGCTC
>JAJZYO010000246.1 GCA_021798075.1 Actinomycetes bacterium | reverse complement strand
CCACGTGAACTCACCGTTGCCGTAGACACGGGAGAAGTCGATGAACTTTGGGACGACCGCCATCCCGGGCTCGCGTCTGCTGAGCCAATGTTCCTGGACCCTCATGGGCGAGACGCCTACCTACGTGCTCGGTCTCGGCCGCGCCGGCCACGTGGCCCTCGTCCCCGACGGACCGGCCACCTTCGCCGCCTACCGGGTGGACGAGGACGGGGTGTACCCCCTCGGCGGCCACCTCCACACCGACCAGGCGACGGCCATGGCCGAACAGCTCACGTTCGACAACCGAGCCGGCCGCCTGGCCTACGCCAGCGCTCGCTGGCGGGCCCTCCCAGCTTCCGACGCCCAAGTGCGCTTGCTCGTCTCGGCCCAGCGCGTGCCACGAGATGTGGCCACGACCTTGACCCGCGGGCAGGCGAGCGACCTGCTCGATGCCACGTTCGCGCAGCGCCGGCTGCGAAAGGCCGGCCTGGTCGCATGAGAGGAGGGCCCCATGGCTGCGAGATGTGACCGCTGCGGGTTGCCTTTCCAAGCGCTCGACGAGCAAGTCGAGCTGCGGGCTGAGTACCGCTCCGTGAAGGGCTTGCGGCGGCTCAGGACCTGGCGCGTACGGCTTCTCTGCCGGCGCTGCGCCATGGACGACTGGCTCGCCCACGACAGGCCGCAAGGCGCCCAAGAAGCGCTCTTCGGATAACCCACGAGAGGAGAAACCTGGAATGACCACAAGCACAACCGAACTGCCAGCGACCGGCCTCGCCCTCAGCGGGAACCTGACCCGCGACCCCGAGCTTTCCTACTCGGCCGCCGGGCGCCCCTGGTGCCGGTCCAACGTCGCTGTGAGCCACCGTGAGCGTGCCCCCGACGGGAGCTGGCAGGACAGCCCAGCCGAGTACGTCTCGGTCGCTGCTTCGGCCAGCTCGCCGAGAACGCGGTCGAAAGCCTCCACAAGGGCGACCGCGTTGTTGCCAAGGGGCGCTTCGAAGAGGAGCACTGGACCGGCACTGGACCGGGAAGGATGGCACCGAGAAGAGCGGCTGGAAGCTCGTCGCCGAGGACGTAGGGGCGTCTCTGGCCTTCCACACTGCCCATGTCCAGCGGGCGCAACGCCGGCAACCCGCCGTGAACGCGACCGGCTCACTTGCCTACAGCGACGACGAGGAGCCGTTCTAGCGATGGCCCTCGTGATCGAGCCGAAGACGCTCCACGTGGTGAGCTGGCGAGAGGGCGGCCTGCTCGTCGATGCATGGTGCCTCGACCCGGCCGAGGCCGCCCAGCTGGCCAAGAGGCACGGTGGCAGCGTCGAGCACCGCCGGGTGCCCTGGCCCCTCCTCGTCCCCGAGCCGCACCCGAAAGAGGAGCCGCCCTGGTGACCCGCTCGCCGAACCGTCAAACCAACCTGCCGGCAAGACGCCGGCCCTACACGAGAAAGAGAGCTGCACATGAACACTTCCCCCGAGACGGCCGACCTGGCCGCGGCGCTGGCGGCCGCCCAGGCCGAGCTGCCCGTGGTGCCCAAGCGCCACGTGGCAAGGGTGCCCACCCGTTCAGGTGGTGAGTACGCCTACAAGTACGCCGACCTGGAAGACGTGGTGAGCGCCAGCCGCCCGGTCCTCGCTACGCACGGGCTCGCCGTTATGCAGATGACCGGCTACGCCGACGGCCACGACACCCTCACCACCCGCGTCATGCACCGCTCGGGCCAGTGGGCCGAGTCCACCATGCGCCTGTTCCTGGCCACAGGAGAGCCCCCAGGAGCAGGGCTCGGCGCTCACCTACGCCCGCCGCTACGCCTGGTGCGCGGCGCTCGGCATCGTCGCCGACGAGGACGACGACGCCCAGGCCGCGGAGCCGGCCGGCACCAGCACCCCGAGAGGGCGTGCGTCCGCTGCTCGCAAGCAGCAAGCCCAAGCTGCACCGCCCGAGCCATGGTGGCGGGTCGCCGGTTACCCGAGCGAGGACGAGGCCCGCCAGGCCATCGACGCGCTCAATGCCGCCATGCGCCAGGTGCCCGAGACCGGGCGGCCTGCGGTACGGGCCTGGCTCACCGAGCACAGCTACCCGCCCAAGCTCACCGTCGTGGTCCGGGCCGAGCACGTCGCCGAGGTGGAGAGCGTGCTCGCCCATGTGCTCGTGCCCGAGCCCGGAGGCGAGCCCTTCGAGGAGGGCACCGAGACGGGTAGCTCTGGCCCCGGCCTCGCTTTGCCCCTTACGTCCCGGGGCAAAGAGGCGGTGGCGTAGATGGTTACCAACCCGGCCTTCCCCTGGCCGCCCGAGGACGAGGAGCCTCGGTACTTTTGCCCCCACGGGGTCGAGGTGCCGACACCCGGCGGGGCGTGCGACCGCTGTGCGCAAGAGGGCGCCGACGACACGCCGGGTTACTTTTTCGAGAGCTGGGACGAGTGGCCGTGGTGAGCCCCTGGCAGCTGCTCCCCGACCTCACGCCCGAGGAGTACGAGGCGCTCAAGGCTGATATCGCCGCGCACGGCCTCCGGGTGCCTATCGTCGTGGACGCCACCTCGGGCGAGATAGTGGACGGCCACCACCGCCAGCGTGCCCTCGACGAACTGCGGGCCGAAGGCGTGAAGGTTGGCGACTACCGGGACGTGCGGGCCTTCGCCGACGACGAGGAGCGCCTGACGTACGTGCTGGCGGCGAACCTGTTCCGCCGGCACCTGTCCCGAGCGCAGCGAACCGAGCTGGTCGCCAAGCTCCGGGAGCAGGGCTGGTCGCTCCGGCGCATCGGCGAGGTCGTCGGCGCCCACCACGAGACGGTACGGGCCGACTTGGCAGGTGTCGAAAACCCGACACCTGAGCGGGTAGCCGGCCGGGACTCCAAGAGCTACCCAGCACGCCGGCCCTCGGTCATAGTGACGAACCGGAAGGCCGAGGAGCGAGCACGCCAGGCCCTGGCCACATTGGGCGACGACGCCCCCGGCCGGTTACTGGCCCTGAAGGACGCCGAGAAGTTGGCCCGCAAGGTCGAGTGGGAGCGCAAGTACGCAGCCATGGAGCCGGTGACCGCTGCCGCGGGCGAGCGCTGGGAGCTGCGCCAGGGAGATTTTGCCGACATGCTCGGGGAAATGGAGCCCGAGAGCGTGGACATGGTGCTCACGGACCCGCCTTACACGACCGAGTTCGTAAGTGAATGGAGCAGATTAAGCGAAGCCTGCGCCCGGGTGCTGAAGCCTGGTGCCGTGGCCGTGTTCTACCAAGGCGACGTTTACTTGCCCGAGGCCATGGCCCAGCTCTCCGAGCACCTGAGCTGGGTGTGGCACGTGGCCCTCGTGCAAAACGGCCGTGACGCAAAGGTGCATGGCACCATGGTCAACAACGGCCACCGGGACCTGCTCGTGCTCTCCAAGGGTGCCTACGAGCCTCGGCGTTGGCTGCGAGACACGATCAACTCGCCTCTCGCCGAGCAGGCGGACACGTCATGGCATCCCTGGCAGCAGGCGGCTCTGGCACCCAAGTACTTCATGGACATCTTGTGCCCCGACGGCGGGCTCGTGGTCGACCCCTGTTGCGGTTCGGCCACCTTCGGCGTGGCCGCTCTCGCCTCCCAGCGCCGGCCCCGGTTCTTGGGTATCGACGTGGACCCGAGCACCTTGGCCATCGCGGCCGAGCGGCTGATCAAGTGGCAAGAAGAGAGCGCGTCGTGAGGCTCTATGCGGCCCGCCCGACGAGTGCCTACGGCACGGCGCTGGACAGCCGCCAGCTCGCCGTCTTGCGCCGGCGCTTCCCAACGGCAGAGCTGGCGCACCCGGCGAAGCTCTGGACATCGAACGAGGCGTGGCTCGGCGAGTGGCCAGAGGTGCTCACGCAGCTCGACCTACTGGCCCTGTGGGCCGGCGAGGATGGCCAGCTCGGCGCCGGCGTGCTCCGCGAGCTTGCCGATGCCGTCGCCGCTCGCCTGCCTATCATGGCCCCCGACCCCGAAGGCCGGCTCTGTCACTTTGGCGGCTTCGAGCGTGGCTGGGGGCTGTACGTGCCCCGCCGGCGCGTCGGCCAGCTCCTTTACGGCCCGCGGGTTGCGAGGGCCGAGCTGGCAGCGTTCTGCCGCACCCACCGAGCATGACCGGGACGGTACGCTTCTTGAGGTGGCGCCAGGGCTCCGCTCTAAGAACCTCGCCGGGGCAGCCGTGCTCGCTTGTACAGCAGTACTGGAACTGTGGCGCTGGCTCTCACGCTCGAACACCATGACTTGGGAGCAGCTCGCTCGCCGGCTGGACGCCGCCGGTTTGCCACGCACTGTCGCTGGTGTAGCAGCACTACGCCGCAGCAGTGAGGCCGACGCGCTCGCTTACTTGCGGTCCTTGCCCGAGACGGCGGAG
>JAJZYO010000245.1 GCA_021798075.1 Actinomycetes bacterium | reverse complement strand
GGTCGACCTTGCGCCCGGTCACTTCTTCGGCGCGGATCCGGAACGCCACAGGGACACGGCCCTCGCCGCGCGGACGCTGGCCGCCGCCCTCCCCGTCACCGGTGCGCCGAGCGAAGCGCTCGGCCAAAAGGCGCAGCGTAAAGGAGGCGTCTTCGCCCGACAGTTCCTCGTAGGTCCCCTGGACGATAGCGCTCCGCCAGCCACCGCCAGCCTGGTACTCGTCGACCTCGAAGCAGACCTTAGGGTTTTCGCGCATCATCCGCACCTTCTGCCCCTCGACCGAGTAGACATAGGCACAGCCGCTATCCCAGGCATAGATGACCGGCACCACATAGGTCACCCCGTCTACATGGCAGCCGACACGCCCGACGACCTGGGAACGCAAGAACTGCTCTGCCTCCGGCGAGCCCATCTCCTGGATCACGACAACCATTGTCCCATGCCAGGAGCCGGACCGGCTCACCGCCGGCCAGATCGCTGGAGGTACTATCGGGGAATTACGAGCACCTCGTCTACGACGGTCGCCGCCACGTGCCCCTCGTCACGCTCGAGGGCATGCGCGAGCGGACGGTCACCGGGCGGCGGCCGAACGTGCGCCCGTCGGGGAACGCGCACATGAAGCGGTTGGGGGGCCTAGGCGCGCCCGCCTCCCGCACTTCCCGTTCCTCGCGACCGGCGGGAGTTTTCGGTTGTACCATCCGTACCATCCGCTCCAGGAGAGCGCGGCCCTACTCGCTTTCTGCGACGGTGACCGACTCGATCACGACCCGCTCTTTCGGCTTGCCTGAGGACGTGCCTACCGCGTCTATCGCGCTCACGACGTCCATGCCCTTCACAACCTTTCCGAAAAGCGAGTACTTCGGCGGCAGCTGGACACCGCTCGGCCCGCTTACCACGAAAAACTGGCTCCCGTTGGTGTTCGGCCCCGAGTTGGCCATGGCGAGGGAGCCGAGTTCGTAACGCCCAGGCTTGGGTAGTTCGTCTTCAAAGCGGTAGCCAGGCCCTCCCGAGCCGGTCCCGGTCGGGTCCCCGCCCTGAAGGACGAAGCCCGGTATGACCCGGTGGAACACGATGCCGTCGAAGTAGTGGTACCTGGCGAGGAACACGAAGTTGTTGACAGTCTTGGGGGCGGCCAGTGGGTCGAGGTTTACCACCACCTTCCCCTTTGAAGTGACCATCTCGGCCGAATAACGCCGAGATGGGTCGATGCACATCGGAGGCGGCTCGGCGAAGTGCATCGTTTTGGCGCTCGAGCCGTCAGGGGCGGGGCAGACTGGGGTCATAGGACCTGTATAGCGCACGTTTGGCCAATCGGCTCTTCTGCCAGGTCATCGGGCATGGAGCACACGCTCGTTCGACGGCGGACGACGCCGGCTCCGCCTGACCAGGCAGCGGGGCGTCGGCGAGGACGCAACTCGAGCCGCGTGGCAGCGTCTACGACAGTGTGGCCATGTCGATCACAAAGCGGTAGCGGACGTCACTGCGCACAACACGGTCGTAGGCGGCGTCGATGGCGTCGGCAGCAATGACCTCGACGCTGGGCAGAGCCTCGTGCTCGGCGCAGAAGTCGAGCATGGCCTGGGTCTCCCGGATACCCCCTATCGACGAGCCGGCCAACGAGCGCCTCCGCGATGTCAAAGAACCGACCTTGACTTGGTAAGGCTGGGGGGGCAAGCCGACGACGACCATGGAGCCGTTGCGCGCCAGCAAGTCGAGGTAAGCATCGACGTCCAGGTTGACCGACAGGGTGTTGACGATCAGGTCGAAGCGGCCGGCGAGGTCCGAAAAAGTGGCCGGGTCACTGGTCGCACGGTAGTCGCTGGCGCCGAAGCGGAGGCCGTCATCCCGCTTGGAAAGGGTGTGGCTAAGAACGGTCACATCGGCGCCCATCCCAGCGGCTATCTTCACACCCATGTGGCCGAGGCCGCCCATACCCAAGACGGCGACACGCTTGCCGGGGCCCGCGCCCCAGTGCACCAGGGGAGAGTAGAGGGTGATGCCCGCGCAAAGAAGCGGCGCGGCGACCTCCAGCCCGATACTGTCCGGGATGCGTAAGACATAGTTCTCGTCCACCACGACCTGCGCGCTGTAGCCGCCGTAGGTCTCGTTCCCCTCGTAATCGCGGGCGTTGTAGGTCCACACCGCCCCCTTCTCGCAGTACTGCTCCTCACCGGCCCGGCAGTTGGCGCATTCGCGGCACGAGTCGACGAAGCAGCCCACGCCCACTCGGTCGCCTGGCCGGAAGCGGGCTACAGCCTCTCCCACGGCCGAAACAGTGCCGGCTATCTCGTGGCCGGGCACCATCGGGAAGATGGCTGGGCCCCACTCCTCGCGCGCCTGGTGGATGTCGCTATGGCAAATGCCGCAGTAGGCAATGCTGATGACAACGTCGTGAGGGCGAGGCTCGCGCCGCTCGACCATCATCGTCTCGAAGCGGGCGCCGGCCTCCCCCGCCGCCATGGCCACGACTTTGACTGACATGCGCGCTGCTCCTTTTGCACTGCCGCCACCAAGCGGTGGCAGGCGCCACTGACGCCGCCAATGTAGCCCGCCAAGCGGCACCTAGGAAGCCCTGGCCCTTCCCCCCGGGGTTAGCATCGTGGCATCCCCTCTTGCCACGCCACCGGGTGCCCGTCGCCGCTGACCGAGCTAGTGGCGGTCGACGCCCACGCGGGCGGCGAACCAGGGCGGGTCATCGTCAGCGGCATCGCCGACGTTCCCGGGGCGACCATGTTCGAAAAGATGCTCCACCTTTCCGCCTACCATGACGACCTCCGGCGACGGATGTTGCGCGAGCCGCGCGGTTACCCGGCGGCCAACTGCAACCTGCTGCTCCCTGCCACCGACCCGGCGGCGGCGGCCGGGTTCGTGATAATGGAACAGGTCGAGTACCCGCCCATGTCCGGCAGCAACACCATTTGCGTGGCCACTGTTCTGGTGGAAATGGGCATGGTGGAGGTGACGGAGCCGGTCACAAGGTTTGCCCTGGACACCCCGGCGGGCTTGGTCCATGTCGAAGTCGAGGTCCGCGAAGGGCGGGCGCGCCAGGTCATGTTCGAGAACGTTCCCGCTTTCGCCATGCAACTCGGCGCCCAAGTGGAGGTACCCGGCATCGGGACCTTGGAGGTAGATCTGGCCTACGGCGGGATGATCTACGTGATCACGGACGCCGCCGCGCTCGGGCTTCGCCTGAGCCCCGACGAGGGGCGCGACATCGTCCGCATGGGCGAGTGCATCAAAGCCGCCGCTCGGGAACAGGTCCCCCAGTTCCACCCCGACCACCCGGACATGGCCGGTCCCACGATCGCCTGCCTGACGGGCCCACCGAGCGTACCCGGCGCGGACCAGCGCAATGCTGTGGTCGTCTCGACCGGGGACTTCGACTGGTCGCGTCCCGAGACCTGGACGGGCGCCCTGGACCGCTCGCCCTGCGGGACGGCGACGTGTGCACGGATGGCCGTCCTACATGCCCGCGGCACCCTTCCAATCGGGCGCCCGTTCCGTAACGAGGGGATCCTGGGCACCGTGTTCACCGGCCGTCTGGTGGCTGAGGCGAAGGTCGGCGACCGCACCGCGGTCGTCCCCACCATAAGCGGCCAGGCCTGGGTGACCGGCCACGCCCGCTACGTACTGGATCCCGAGGACCCGTTCCCGGCTGGGTTCACCGTTGGGGACATCTGGGGGACAACGGCCACGCTGGGATAAGTGACTGCCGGTAACAGGGCAGCTGGCCGGGGCAACGGGTGATGCCCGCTTGGCCCCGGTCGACCTGGCCGGCAACGGCCACACCTAGCGTCGCTCGAGATCCTCTTTCAGCTGGACAGCCCGCGCCACACCGCCGAGGCGGCTCTGAAGCGCCGACACGAGCCAGGGCAGCGGCGCGGGCGCGCCGGGAAGGGCACGCCGGACGCGCTCTTCGGGCCCGCCGGACCAGCTTGTTAGCGTACCGGGTGGGGACGCCCTCGCGCTTGGCGACCTCAGCGAAGCTGGGCGTGTCGGCACCGAGCGACCAGGAGAGGAAGAGCCGCTGGTCTCGGGGACACCCGGCGGCTTCGATGAGGCACTGCGCCAGGCCGACCACGTCGAGCGCCCAGGGGGCGTGGGCCCGGAGAAGGCGTCCCGTGGCGGTGCTCACCTCGGCGGGCGCTTCGCCGCTGCGCAGTTCGAGCAGCGCCTCGAGCACCGGTGCTCGTCCGCTACGCCGTTCATGGTCCAAGACGAGCCCCAGCTCGCCACCGACCTTTCCTCCACCCACAGCCCCGACATTACTCAAGGGGTTCCCGCCGGTCGCGGACCCAGGGGGACGACCGCCATCTCTTGCGCGACCTCTCGGTAGAAGCCGGCCTGGCGCTCGGAGAAC
>JAJZYO010000244.1 GCA_021798075.1 Actinomycetes bacterium | reverse complement strand
CCGTTTGGCCATGGCCTGAAGCCAGTGGCTCGGTAGTGGTGGCAGCACCGGCTGTCGTTGTGGACGGGGGGACGGGAGTGGCCCGGAGGGCACCGGCACATAGCGTTGGGGGTGCTCCGTTCGACGCCATCTTTGGACCTGTGGGGTTGAGCGGCGGTGGCGAAGCGCGCAACGAGCGACGCCCCGAGTGGACGACCGGCCGAGGCCCGTAAGCAGCCCAGGCGGGGCAACGGGTCGGATCATGTGTTGGCTTGGCTGGTTGAGTTCTCACGCCTACGGGGCGGAGGTGGCGATGTCGCGCCGGGCGGCATAGCTTTCTCCGCATTGGCGGCCAACCCAACAGAGGGTGGCGACCTCGCCAGGCGCCCTGGTCTCCCCGGCACGCTTCCAAGGCGCAGGCCACGGCTCCCTAGGCCCAGTGGGCCGCCGCGGCTCAATCGGGCTTGTTGGTTAGTAGCGGGACCGCCGGCCCTGGCACCATTGACAGGATGAGCAGCCGGGCGGCGTTGAGCTTCTGGCCCTTGTTCGATCTTCGTCTGGTCACAGCGCGCTTGGTCCTGCGCGCGCCCACCGACGACGACTTCCCCGGCCTGATCGCCGCTATCGACTCCGGCATCCACGCGCCAGAGGAGATGCCGTTCTCGGCGCCCTGGACAGACACCGCCCCAGAGGCGCGCGCCCGCACGAGCGCTCAGTTCTGGTGGAGCCAGCGGGCGGGCTGGTCCCCCGACGGCTGGCACCTCGGCCTCGCTGTCCTCCGGGACGGCCAAGCGATCGGCGTCCAAGACGTGGCAGCGAAGGACTTCAAGGTCCTCCGGGAGGTTACGACCGGTTCGTGGTTGACGCTCGGGGCTCAGGGCCAGGGCTTCGGCAAGGAAATGAGGGCCGCCGTGCTCCAGCTTGCCTTCGAAGACCTCGGCGCGGAGGTTGCGCGAAGCGAAGCCTTCGTCGACAACTCGTCATCTGTAGGGGTCTCGCGCGCTCTCGGCTATAGGGAGAACGGCTTCAGCCGGGCTGCCCCGAGAGGGACGCCCCGGGCCCAGGTCCATTTCGAGATGACCCGCGAGGAGTGGCTCGCCCGACGCGACCAGCTCCCCAGGGCCGAGATAAGCGGGCTGCGGGCTTGCCTTGCGATGTTCGGCTTGGACGGCACCGGTGCCTGACCGGCCACCTGCGACGCTGGTGCCTGCCTCTACGCCGTAGTCGAAACCGCGCCTAAAGCGACCGAGCTCACGGCTGTCCGAGTTACGGGCTGACCTCCTGTTCGGTCTCGCCGGCATCGCGGCCCCGTTCCCGCAGTTCAGGCTGTTAGCGCGGCGACATCGCCACCTCAGGCCCCGTACGTGGAGGCCCCGAAGTCCGGAGCCACTACGAACGAGGTGGGCAAGCGTTGGCCAAGGCAGGTGTGCCTCGACGAGCACCGGCCGGTCCGGTCGGTGCCTCGCGTTAACCTTGAGGAACGTGGTTCGCGGTACCGAGGAGAGACGCCGCAGCTTCACTTCGTCGCCGAGGGCGACCCCCTCGTGACAAAAGACGTGGCCACAGTGCTGGCCCGCATCGTGAGGGGCCTTCGGGCCAAGAAGGGAGGTGGGCTGGCGTGACCCGCTTTGCGCTCTACGCCAGGACTTCGACCGACGACCTGCAGGACCCGGCCGACAGCCTTCGCTGGCAGGCCGAGACGGCCGGACGGCTGGTCGTCCCCCACGGCGACGTCGTCGCCGTCTACCACGACATCGACAAGAGCCGGAGCCTCCCCTGGGAGCGCCGGCCGCAAGCGTCCCGCATGCTGCGGGACCTGAAGGACCCGGGCCGAGGTTGGGACGCCCTCGTCGTCGCCGAGCCCCAACGGGCCTTCTCCGGCACGTAGTTCGAAGGGATCCTCTTCCAGTTCGCCCACTGGCACGTGCCGCTGTGGGTGCCCGAGCTCGGCGGCCCGGTTGACATCGACAACGACGGCCACTACATGGCCCTGTCCACCTACGGGACGATGAGCCGGGCCGAGCGCAACCACCCCCGGCTCCGGGTCGCGAACGCCATGCGCGCCCATGCGAGGGCCGGGCGGTGGCTCGGCGGCCGCCCGCCCTATGGATACCGCATTGCCGACGCCGGCCCACACCCGAACCCGTCGAAGGCAGCGTCAGGAGCGAGGCTTCACCAGCTCGAGCCCGACCCAGAGACCGCACCCGTCGTCCGCCGCATCTTCGAGATGTACCTGGCCGGCGCCGGCTACAAGCAGGTTGCGGCGACGCTCACACGCGAGGGTGTCCCTTGCCCTTCTGCGCACGGCCCGGCACGCAACCGGCACCGCCCCGGCTATGGCTGGGCGATGTCAGCGGTGCCATCCTCTCCAACCCGCGCTACCTCGGCCACCACGTCTCGGGGAGGACGAAGAAGGCTGACGTTCTCTTGGACCCCGACCTACCAGCGCTCGGCCACGTGACCCGCCAGCAGTGGCAGGAAACCTCGGACTGGGTAACGGCCGAGGTCACGACCTATCCCGCCATCGTGGACGAGCAGACCTGGCAGCGAGCACGGGCGCTGGTCGCCTCGAACACTCGGACCAAGGCCGTCACCCCGTCACACCGTCGGTCGCACGCCGCCACACGTCGCTCCGTACCTTCCCGTTACCCACTGGCCGGGCTGGTCGTCTGCGATGCCTGCGGGAAGAAGCTCCAGGGCAACATGGCACGTGGCCTCCCCTTTTTACCGCTGCAAGGTGAGCACCGACTACCCGGTGGTCCCGGCGGGCCACCCGGCAAGCCTGGCAGTCCGGGAAGACCGGCTCCTCCCCCACGTCGACGCCTGGCTCTCCTCGATGTTCGCGCCCGAGAGCCTTGGCGAAACGGCCAGGCAAGTCGTCGAGGCGGACGCAGCCAGCAGCCGCGAGGTCCCGTCCATCGCCCGCGCGCGGGCAACGGTTATGGACTGCGAGCGCAAGCTCTCCAGGTACCTCGACGGCCTCGAAGCCGGCATACCAGCCGACGTGGTCGCCGACAGGATCGCCACCGCTCAGCGTGAGAAGGCAGAAGCAGAGGCCTTGCTCGCGAAAGCGCCGCCAGCTCCCGAACCGCTCAGCTTCGACGAGGTGCTCCAGACGCTCTCGGAGTTCCACGACCTGCCGCATTTGCTGGGGACGATCGAGAAAGCCGACCGCGCCGCCCTTTACAGCGCCCTCGGGCTGACGCTTACCTACCGCCGGGTCGGGAAGGTCGAAGAAGTCAAGCTCAGAGCGACTTTTCCAAGCGTGGACCTGGAGCGTGTCGGAGGGGCGACACGGACGTTTACCACACGCGGCTACTGCGGAGCCCCGCAATGCCTGTATGAACGAAGCCAGCAGCTCAGCGTCATCTTGGTAGCCGCCTCGCAAGACGCTGCCGATGTCATACAATGTTTGACAAGGAGGTTGTCGTGGCGAACAGGACCGAGCAACTAGCCGCACGCGTCGACCCAACGCGGATGGAGCGCATCCGCTACGCCTCGGCGCTGCAGGGGACATCGGTGAGCACATTCGTCGTCGAGGCCGCCTACGAAAGGGCGGAGCAGGTGATCGACGAGCACCGCAGCACGCTCGTGCCGAGCGACTACTTCGACCAACTTCTCGCCGCGCTAGATGAACCGCCTCGGGCCATCCCCGAGCTGGTCGCGGCGGCCCGGAAGGTGGCCGAGGCGCCAGCGTTCGAGCAGCTCTGAGGCGCAGGCCCTGTACCGCTCGGAGCCCATCCGGGGACGACCACGTCTTGGCCGGTTTCAGCTGTGGCAATGACTACCTCGACGGGTGGCTGCAGCGGTCGGCGCTGGAGTGCAGCCGCAAGAACGTCGCCCGGACCTAAGTCTGGGCGGACGAGAACAAAGCAGTATGGGCATATTTGTCGCTCGCTCCAGACAAGATCAGGAGGGCGGACCTACCCAGGTCGATCGGGAGGGGCGACCCCGACGAGATCCCGGCAATCCTCATCGGCAAGCTCGCCGTCCACGACGTGCTCCAAGGCCAAGGGCTCGGCCGCCAGCTCCTTGTCGACGCGCTCAGCCGCGCGGTAAGCGCCGTTGAGGTCGTTTCGGGCCGCTACATAGTCGCCGAGGCTATCGACGAACGGGCGGTTGCCTTTTACCGTGGGTACGGCTTCCGGCAGCTCCCTCCCCCATCTGCCATGCGCCTCATAGTGAAGAGCTCCGATGCGTCGGCGTCCATAGCCCGAAGCCAGGCCGGCGGCTGAACCTGTTCGGCCGTCGGGCACCAAACCGACAGCCTTCGGCGCGCGCGCTCATATGGACGCGGTCGGGACGAACCCGATGGTCTTGAAGGCGGCAAGACGCCGTTGGTGCATCCGTCCAAGCAAAGGGTGCAGGGTGTCGTGGTAGTCGTGGA
>JAJZYO010000243.1 GCA_021798075.1 Actinomycetes bacterium | reverse complement strand
GGTTTCCGAAGGTGCTCTGGCAGCAGGCAGGCCCCCTTCGGAAGTGGAGCTCACAGTCGCGGTGTTTGCCGTCGCCGGCGACACCACACAAGAGCGCGCCCCCCAGCTCGAGTGGGCACGGCGCCAGGTCGCTTTCTACGGCTCGACCCGCAACTACGCCTTCCAGTTCGACGACTTGGGCTTCGCAGGTACTTCGGCCGCGCTGAACGAGCGGCTGAAAGCCGGCGACCTGACAGGGATGTCGGCCACTGTCACCGACGAGATGCTCGCGCATTTCGCGGTCCTCGGCCCATGGGACGGCATGGCCGAGGCCTTGGTGGGGCGCTACGGGGGCATCGCCACGCGTATCGTGTTGTACCTCGCCCCCGAGATCTGGGCCGAGGACACGACCGATCCTGGCGTTATAGGGCGCTGGGGCGAGGTGGAGCGCGAAATTGCCGCCGCCAGCTGACGCCGGCAGGGGTTCACGCCAGCTCCCCAGTCTCGAGGAGGTGCTGGAAACCTTCCTCGTCGAGCACCGGCACCCCGAGTTGGGTGGCCTTGGTCAGTTTGGCACCCCCCGGGTCGGCGCCCACCACAAGGGCGGTCGTCTTTTGCGACACACTTCCAGGCGCCTTCCCGCCCCTCGCCTTTATTGCCGCTTCAGCTTCCTCTCGGGACCAGCGTTGGAGAACGCCAGTCACTACTACCGATTTGCCGGCGAGCGTCTGGGCCAGCGACGCTTGGCGTGGGCCCTCGAAATTGAGGCCGGCGGAACGCAGGCGCTCCACGACCTGGCGGTTGCGGGGCAGTGAGAAAAACTTCTCGATGCTGGCGGCAATGACCGGCCCGATCCCCTCGACCGCGGCGATCTCTTCTTCTCTGGCTTCCATTATCCGGTCCAGGTGGCCGAACGAACGCGCCAGGAGCTGGCTCGTGTTGGCCCCGAGGTGCCGTACCGAGAGGCCGACCAACAAGTTGGCGAGAGGCCGAGACTTGGACGCCTCGATGGCCCCGGCCAGGTTGGCCACGGAGAGGTCGGCAAAACCCTCGAGCTTGCGCACCCGGTCGAAGTCGAGCGAGTAAATGTCAGCCACGTCGGAGAGGATGCCCTCATTGCAAAAGAGCCCGACTGTCCGCTCCCCGAGCCCCTCGATGTCCATGGCTCCACGCGACGCAAAATGGCTGATGCGCTGGACCTGCTGGCCCGGGCAGTCGACGTTTATGCAGTAGGTGTCCGCCTCGCCCTCGAGCCGTTGCAGGGGCGAACCGCAAATGGGGCACCTGTCCGGGAAGACCCAAGCCACGAGCTCGGGTGGCCTCAAGGAGAGCACAGGGCCCCTCACCTCGGGTATGACGTCACCGGCCCGGCGGACCACGACCGTGTCGCCCGGCCGCACGTCCTTCAGCCTGACTTGGTCCTCGTTGTGCAACGTAGCGAGGCCCACGCGGGCACCCCCGACGACGACGGGCTCCAAAACGGCGAACGGCGTCGCTTTCCCCGTCCGGCCGATCGAGACCATGATGTCTTTCAACAAAGTCGTCTTTTCTTCCGGGGGGAACTTGTAGGCGATCGCCCAGCGCGGGGCGTGCGAGGTCGCCCCGAGCTCGCGCCGTTGAGCGAGGTCGTCCACCTTGACCACGACGCCGTCGATCTCGAAATTGACCTTGTGACGGTTGCTCGCCCACTGCTTGCAGTAGCGGTCGACCTCTTCCAGGGTCCCCACGTGCTCGGCGTAGGGACTGACCGGGAAGCCGAGACCGGCCAGCCACTCGATGGTCTCGTGGTGGAACTCGAAGTCTGGCCCGCCGACGACATCGCCCAACTGGTAGGCGCAAAACGACAGGTCCCGCCCGGCCGTCACCGCCGGGTCCTTCTGGCGCAGCGAGCCGGCGGCGGCGTTTCTCGGGTTGATGAACGTCCGCCCGCCCGACTCCGCCTGCTGGCGGTTGAGCTCCTCGAACGCGCTCACGGTCATGTAGATCTCGCCACGCACCTCCACGATGTCGGCCGCCCCAGGCGGGAGCTCTTTGGGCACCACCTTTATCGTTGCCACGTTTGCAGTCACGTCCTCGCCGACTTCGCCGTTGCCCCGGGTGGCAGCGCGCGCCAACCGGCCGCCCTCGTAGAGGAGCGACATGGCCAAGCCATCGAACTTGAGCTCGCAGTTGAAGGTGACCTGGCCTGATATGTAGCGCTCCATCCGCTTGCCCCAGGCGAGCAGCTCCTCGTAGGTCGTGGTCTTGTCGAGGGACATCATCGGTGTGCGGTGGCGGACCTCGCTGAACAGGCTGACTGGCGCCCCGCCCACTCTCTGGGTGGGCGAGGTCTCGGTGACGAGCTCGGGGTGCTCGAGCTCGATCGCAGCCAACTCCGCCACGAGCTCGTCGAACTCAGCGTCTGTTATCTCGGGCTCGTCGAGCTCGTAGTAGCGGCGGTTGTGATAGGCGATCAGCTCGCGCAGCTCGGCCGCCCGGCGGGCTGGTTCGCTCTCGGCCATCGGTCACCAGGCTACTAGGGCCCTGTGACAGCCCTTCGAGGAGGGCCGTTGCCGTGAGCCAGCCGCGAGCCAGCCGTGAGCACCGGGGTTGGCGCCGCTCGTTTGCGGCGGCCCGCTCGGCTCCTCAGAGAGCAGTACCGCCCCCCACGACCATGTCGCCTTCGGGGCTCGGCTTGTAGAGCACGACCGCCTGGCCCGGAGCTGGCCGGCGGACAGGGACGTCGAAGACCACGGCGCCGGCGCCGGCGCCGCGCTCGGCAGCGCCGGCGGTGGTTTCGACAGCGCCGGCCTCGGCCGCGCCCCCCGGGGCCCAGCGCCCCGCAACGGGCTGGCCGTGGGCGCTCAGTTGCACTTCGACAGGGGCGCCCGAGGCCAGCGGCCCTGCCGTCCAGGCCATCTGGCCCAGGCTCACCGTGCCGACCATGAGGTCCTCGAGGCCGCCCACGGTTGCCGTCCGGGAAGCCAGGTCGACCCCCACCACATAGCGCCTCTCGGGAACGGACCTGGCAACAAGGCCAAGCTTCCGGCGCTGGCCGACGGTGAGCAGTTCGAGCGCTTCGACCTCGCCCAACTCCTCGCCTGTGGTGGCGACCAGGCGGCCGGGCCCCAACCGGGCCCGGTCGCGAAGAAAGCTCTCGCGTCCCGCCACCTTGGAGATGAAACAGACATCCTGGCTGTCTGGCTTGGCGGCCGTGCGCAGGCCCAGTTCGCCGGCGAGGGCCCGGACTTCTGCCTTGGCGAACTCACCTACCGGCAGACGCAAGCGGGCCAGCTGGCTCTGGCCGAGCATGTAGAGCACGTACGACTGGTCCTTGGCGGGGTCTCGCCCCCGGCGGAGCTGGAACACCGACCCGGTCTCGGACACGCGCGCGTGGTGCCCGGTCGCGATCGCGTCGAAGCCGACCAGGAGGGCCCGGTCCAAGAACCGGTCGAACTTGAGGTGGGCGTTGCAGGCTACGCACGGGTTCGGCGTGAGGGCACTCGTATGGGCGGAGACATAAGGGCGAACGACGTCGCGCTCGAAGTCGCTCGTGAAGTTGAAGACGTGGTGCTCGACTCCAAGCTGCTGGCACACCCGGCGGGCGTCCTCGACGTCGGCCACTGAGCAACAGCCCGTGTCCGACGGCCCTCCCCAAAGCTTCATGGTGGCCCCGGAGACATCGTGGCCCTCACGCAGCAACAGCGCCGCCGCCACGGACGAGTCGACCCCCCCAGACATCGCGACAAGCACGCGCATCAAGTGGCCCCGGTTCCCCCCGCCGGCAGGGGCACCTGCGTGAGGAGACTCGTCGTTCTGGGTGCACCCGGGCTTTCCGGGGGTACTTCCACCTCGTCTGGCAGCGCTGTCTGCACCCGGTTCACCGTCTTGCACCCAGATGAGCCACGGGCACCAGAGCGGGTGCACCTGGCGCCCCGCCGGCGCTCTTCGGCCGGCCACCGCCGGCACGGAGCCGCTCCACGGCCTCGGGCACCGCACGGAGGGCGGTGCGGACCTCCTCGGCCGTCGTCGTGTGGCCGAGCGTGAGGCGGAGCGCGCCCATGGCTTCAGGTTCGGAGTAGCCCATGGCCCTGAGCACGTGGCTCGGCTCCATGGCCCCGCTGGCACAGGCCGACCCCGCTGACGCCGCCACGCCGTAGGCGTCGAGGACCATGAGCAGGGCCTCGCTCTCGATGCCTTCGATCACGAGATGGCAGTGGCCAGGTGCTTTTTCCTGGCCGGGGGCGGTTTCCCGAGACCCCGGTACGCCGGCCAGGAGCCCGGCGCACAACTCCTTGCGAAGGGCGCCGACGCGCGCGACCGCGCTCTCGCGCTCCGCGAGGGTGGCCACGAGGGCGGCCGCCAGCCCGACGATCCCGGCGACGTTGTGGGTGCCGGCGCGCCGTTCG
>JAJZYO010000242.1 GCA_021798075.1 Actinomycetes bacterium | reverse complement strand
TCCGGTACGGCCGCGGCTGCCTCGTAGACGTCCGGGTAACCGAGCACGACGAGGGTGCGCTTCGGCGGGCTCGCCACCAGTCGCAAGGTCATCTCTGTGGTGAAAGCGCACGTCGATTCCGTGCCCACGAGCGCCCTGGCAACATGCATGCCGTGCTCGGGGGAGAGCTGGTCCAGGTTGAACCCGCTCACCCTGCGCGGGATCTCGGGGAACTTCTCGGCCACCAGCGCCCTATAGCGTTCCTCCAGCCCTCGCAAGGCCGGGAGCAGTTCGGCCCGGCGGCCCCCGGCCGCCACCGCCACGTCGAAGCCCCGGGCGTCGTACGCGCCGACTTCGAAGGCCTCGCCGCCGGCCACGACGACCCGGAGGGCCTCCACGTTGTCCACCGTCTTGCCGGCGTAGAGGCCGTGGGTACCGCAGGAGTTGTTGCCCACCATCCCCCCGAGGGTGCACCACGCATGGGTGGCCGGGTCCGGCCCGAACGTGAGCCCGTAGCGCCCCGCCTCGCGGCGGAGGTCGTCGAGCACCACACCGGGCTCGGTGCGGGCCAGGCGGCGTCCGGGGTCGACTTCGAGCACCCGCGTCATGTGGCGGCTCATGTCCACGACGACGGCTTCGTTGCAAGCCTGGCCGGCGAGGCTCGTCCCGGCGCCGCGGGCCACAAGTGCCGCCCCGGCTTCGGCGCAGACCCTGGCCACCGCCTGCACGTCTTGCTCGTCGAGGGGTAACACCACGCCGAGGGGCACCTGGCGGTAGTTGGACGAGTCGCTCGCGTACGCCGCTCTCGTGGTCGCGTCGAAGCGGACCTCGCCCCGCATGGCACGAGTGAGGGCCTGGCCGAGGGATTCTCGGCGCTCTTCGCTCAGCCTGGGTCGCCTACGGGGCACAGCCGGCGAGCCTACCGTGGCCGGCCGGCGGGGCCCGCAGGGGCCTACCTGGGCCGGTGGCCACCCCGCCGGCTTCTGCAACGCGGCCGGCTTCTGCAGCGCTGTGCCCATCTTCTCTGCGCGAGCCCACCTTTTGGGACCGGCTCGCGCACGTGCGCGGTGCTCGGGTCAGAGTTGGCGGACGACCTCGGCCATCAGTTCGCCTGCCTCGGTCGGGTTGCTCGCCACCCTGACGCCCGCCTCGGCGAGCGCCTGCATCTTGGCCTGGGCCGTCCCCGTGTTGCCGGAAATGATGGCGCCGGCATGGCCCATACGCCGGCCCGGCGGTGCGGTGACACCGGCGATGTAAGTGACCACGGGCTTTGTCACGTGTTGTTTGATGAAGGCGGCGGCCTGCTCTTCCGCCGTCCCACCTATCTCGCCGATCAACATCACCGCCTTGGTGTCCTTGTCGGCTTGAAAAGCAGCCAGGCAGTCCACGAAGCTCGTGCCCGGCACCGGGTCACCGCCGATCCCGACGCAAGTCGTGACGCCTATCCCCATCTGCTTCAGCTCGTAGAGGGCCTGGTATGTGAGCGTCCCGCTGCGGCTCACTATCCCGACCGGGCCTCCCCCGAGTGCGATCTCGCCGGCAGTAATGCCGATATTGCATTCACCCGGTGTGATGACACCAGGGCAATTGGGCCCGATGAGGCGGCTCTTCGGGTAATTGTGCTGGAGCTCGCTATAAACCCGGGCCTCGTCCTGGGCGGGTATCCCTTCGGTGATGCAGACGATGACCTCCATGCCGGCGGCCGCCGCCTCGAGTATGGAGCCCGGCGCCGCCTTGGGTGGAACGGCGACGAAGCTCGCGTTGGCACCGGTCGCTTCCCTCGCTAGAGCGGCGCTGGCGAAGACCGGGATGCCCTCTACCTCCTGGCCCCCTTTTGCGGGGTTGACACCGGCTACGACCTTGGTCCCGTAATCGCGGTTGCGAAGCCCGTGGAAGCGCGCCTGGCCGCCAGTCAGCCCGTGGACCACCACTTTGGTCGACTCGTCGACAAAGATGCTCACAATTTCCCTCCTGCCAGCTCGACGGCCTTGCGGGCCGCCGCCATCATGGTCGGCGCTGTCAGCACCGTCTCGGACTCGACCGACCGCAGTATCTCACGGCCCTGCTCAGCATTGGTCCCGTCCAGGCGGATGACCATCGGCACTTTGATGTCGACCCGCCCGAGGGCGGTAACTATGCCGTTGGCGACTTCCTCGCCACGGGTGATCCCGCCGAAGATGTTCACGAAAATGGCCCGCACGTTGGAATCGGTGTTGATCACCTCGAGGGCTCGCGCCATCACCTCGGCGCTCGCCCCGCCGCCGATGTCCAAGAAGTTGGCCGGGCTCCCGCCCACCTGGTTGACGACATCGCAAGTGCTCATAGCGAGGCCGGCACCATTGGCGATTATCCCGACAAAGCCGTCGAGGCCGACGTACTGGAGACCGTAGCTCTTGGCGAGGCGCTCGCGTTGGTCCATCTCTGCTGCCCCGGCGAACTCCTCCCACTCAGGGTGCCGGAACGCCGCGTTGTCGTCGAGAGTGACTTTGGCGTCGAGGGCGTGGACCCGCCCGTCAGGGGTGAGGATGAGCGGGTTGACCTCCACCAAGTCGGCGTCGCCCTCGACGAAGCACCGGTACAGCGCGAGGAGCACTTTCGTGGCGCCAGCGCGTGCCTCGGGGTCGAGACCGGCCTCCTCGACCAGCCGGCGGGCCTGTTGCTCGTCAAAGCCCTCATAAGGGTCGATGTGGAGCCGAGCTATCGCGGCCGGTTCCTCCGCCGCCACCTGTTCGATTTCGACTCCGCCCCGTGACGACACCATGGCCAGGTGGGCCTTGGCGCCCCGGTCCAGGGTGAAGCTGGCGTAGTACTCCTTCGCGATGTCAGAAGCGTGCTCCACCCAGACGCGGTGCACCGTGTGGCCCTTGATGTCCATCCCGAGGATGGCCTCGGCGTGAGCGCGGGCCTGGCCGGCGTCAGCTGCCAGCTTGACCCCGCCTGCCTTGCCCCGCCCGCCGACTTGGACCTGGGCCTTCACCACGACCGGGTAACCGAGCCGGTCAGCTACCCGGACCACCTCGTCGGGGGTCTGCGCGACGTCCCCTGGTGACACCGGGATACCGAAGCGGGCGAAGTACTGCTTGCCCTGGTACTCGAACAGGTCCACTGGTCCTCCTTGGGAGTGCTGGCGCCGAGCAAGCCTACTTGGGTGCCCCGGAGCCGGGGAAGCCGCAGCTCGGGCGGGGACAGGCAGCCTTCGCCCGGCTGCGACGAGGCCCTGCGCCGGCGGCCAGGCGTGCTCGGCCAAGCCACAGCGCGAGAGTCCCTGGACACAGCCTTATCTGGCCGACCCGGCTGCCCAGGCTTGCCCCTGGGGGGGCACCACCGCCATGCTGTAAGGATGCCCAAGGCCCTGATCACTGGCATAACCGGCCAGGACGGCTCGTACCTCGCCGAACTACTGCTCTCCAAGGGCTACGAAGTCATTGGCCTCCACCGGCGGAGCAGCACGGTCACTTTCGAGCGGATAGCCCACCTGATGGACAAGGTCACGCTGGTCACAGCCGACTTGATGGACGAGCCCTCCCTCATCCGGGCCTTGCGCGACCACCGGCCGTCGGAGGTGTACAACCTGGCGGCGCAGTCGTTCGTGCAGGCTTCGTGGGCCCAGCCCGTCCTCACCGGCGAAGTAACCGGGCTCGGGGTCACCCGCCTCTTGGACGCCATCTTGACGGTCGACCCGACCATCCGCTTCTACCAGGCCAGTTCGTCGGAGATGTTCGGCAAGGTGGTCGAGGTGCCCCAAAGCGAGACCACCCCGTTCTACCCTCGGAGCCCCTACGGTGTCGCCAAGGTCTACGGCCACTGGGTGACGGTCAACTACCGGGAGAGCTACGAGCTGCACGCCAGTTCGGGAATCCTGTTCAACCACGAGAGCCCGCGGCGGGGCCTCGAGTTCGTCACCCGAAAGGTGAGCGACGCCGTCGCGCGCATCAAGCTCGGCCTCGCTGACCACGTGGCCCTGGGCAACCTGGACTCACAGCGTGACTGGGGCTACGCGGAGGACTACGTGCGGGCCATGTGGCTGATGCTCCAGCAGGACGAGCCCGGCGACTACGTGGTGGCAACGGGGGAGACCCACTCGGTGCGAGAGTTCTGCCAGGTCGCCTTCGGCCACGTCGGCCTCGACTGGGAGCCCTACGTGCGCATCGACCAGCGCTACATGCGCCCCGCCGAGGTAGACCTCCTGATCGGCGACCCGAGCCGTGCTCACCAGGTCCTCGGCTGGAAGCCAGAAGTGAGCTTCGAACAACTCGTCTGCATGATGGTCGACGCCGACATCAAGGCCCTCGGAGCCAAGGCCTGAACTGCTGGCCGGCGACCGGCCGGCCGGCGCCTACCGGTAGGCCTACCGGTAGGGAGCCACGACCACCGGGCTTACCGGTAGGCGGCGACAGCT
>JAJZYO010000241.1 GCA_021798075.1 Actinomycetes bacterium | reverse complement strand
CTGGCGCCCAACAGCTCCAACGCCGTGAGCGTCGAGAGCTCGCCGGTCGGTTCTGATAACTGGCGCACCGACACCACACCTCCACTCCAAAACCCCGCCGGCGGGGGCCAGCAAAGCGGCACCATCGTCCTCCAGGGCGGCAGGGGCTGGCTCGTCGAAGGCAACGACCGGGGCGTCACGGGGAGCGCGCAACTTCTCGCCACAGGAAAGACCAAGTGGTCGAGCTGGGCCCCGCCCTGCGCGAAGGTGGGCAACAGTTTCTTCGTCCCGGCCGCTTCCACCGCCACCGACCTCGTCGCGGTGTGCCAAATGGGCGGTTTCGCCAACGCGCTTTCAAAGAGCGCCCCGCCCGGCGCCCGCCTCGGCTCTTACTGGCTGTATGTCTCCAAAAATGGCGGCGCCAGCTTTTTTGCCGGCCCTGAGCTCGGAGGCCTGAGCTACCCCTTTAGCGGCCTCCTCGCGTCTTCGAGCCCCGGCCACATTTTCCTCGGCTACGGAGCCAACGAACTTTTGGCCAGCTTCAATGGTGGGCGCACCTGGGCCAGGGTCTACAAAGGCGGCTTCTTCTACCTCGGGTTCACGAGCCCCACCCAGGGCGTCGGGCTGATCCGCCCCTCGCCCCGCGACCGGGCGACCACGCAGATGGTAATGACCTTCGACGGCGGCAGGCACTGGGCACCGGTCGCTTCCTAGCGCAGGTACGCGAGGTGCTCCCCGTGGAGATCCCGGTACTCGGCCAGCAGCTCCCGGGCTGCAGTGATACCGGGCACGAGGGGATTGAGCGCTAAGGCGCGCTCGGCCAAGCCGGCGTCCCCGGTAACCGCTGCCTCCACCAGGGCACGTTCGTACTCTTTCATTTGGGTGACAAGGGCGCGCGCCGAGCGGGGGAGCCCACCCGAGGCCAGAGGCTGGATCCCCCCACCGTGCACATATGCCGGTACCTCGACGACGTCGTCGGCCTCCAAGAACCCGACCGCCGAGCCGGCGTTGGCGGTATTGACGATCACGCGGGCGGGCTGGCGGGAGGTGAGGCCGGCTATCACCCGCAGGGCCACGCCCTCGTACCCCCCGATCTTGGCTTCCTCGAGCTGCTCGGGCCCCTTCTCCGCACGCGCCGCCCGGGCCTCGGCCTGGCGGTTGTCGCCCTCGGTATCGGTCCGCATGTAAGTGTCCCGCCGGACCCCGAGAACTTCGGAGTACGCCGACCAGGCCTCTTTCACCCCGCCCTTGTCGAACGCCCGAGCAACCCCTGAGAGGAGCTCCTCGTTCAGGCGAAGGACGTCTTGGCCTCGGCTCGAACCCGCCCGCGCCACCCCGTCCACGTAACGGTGGGCGTCGTAGTAATAAAACACGTACTCGGTCGGGACGGCCCCCACCTCGCGTACCATCGCGGCGTCGAAGGGGGCGAAACGGTGGTCGAAGCGCTGGAGCTCCTCGTAACGGGCTAGCAGCTCCCCCATCCTCTCCTCTCCGGCGACCTTGAAAGAAGTGACCCAACCGAGGTGGTTGAGGCCGGAGTAGTGCCATGACGTCTCTCCCGGGGCGGCACCAAGGAAATCGGCCAGCCTCTCCAAGGCGCCGCCCGGCGTGTCGCACACGCCCACCACGGGCACTCCCCCGTGCAGCGTGAGCGCCTGGGTGATGACGCCGGCAGGGTTGGTGAAGTTGATGAGCACCGCGCCGGGGGAGCAGCGCTGGAGCGTCTCGCAATAGGAGAGGACGACCGGGATGGTCCGGAGCGCCATCATGGCACCACCCGGGCCGGTAGTCTCCTGGCCGACGAGGCCGCGCCGGAGCGCCACCTGCTCATCGATAACCCGGCCCTGGTCTCCTCCCACCCGGACGGCAGAGAACACGAAACTGGCCCCCGTGAAGGCCTCTTCGGCGTCGGCGGCCAGGGTGACCGCCCCGGGCCGGCCGAGCTCGCCCGCCAGCTCTACGGCCAACCGGCCCGTCGTTTCCCGGCGGAAGGGGTCCGGCTCCCAAAGCGTGATCTCCTCGAACAGGTCCCCGCCAGGCACGGCGGCACCGCCGGTCAACATCGCCCGCACGAACGCGGGCATGCGGACGCCTCCTCCACCAAGGACTGCCAGCTTCATTCTTGTTGCTCCTCTCGGCTCACTCTGGGCCCACTTGCCCTCCGGCGGCCTGCCACCCGCTGGTGGCCTGCCACCCGCTGGTGGCCTGCCACCCGCCGGCGGCCAGCCGCTGTTCGGAGGTCTCGAATTCAAGGCCGGTCATTTTAGAGGTGGCGGCTTTGGCTTCTGGCGGCCGCTCCACACCTCGGGCACATCCAGTGGGCCGGTCGCCCCGAGGCGGCCCGCAGCTTCGGACCCTGCCGCGTTGGCCGCCGTCACGGCCTCGAACAAGCCGGCGCCTTTGGCCAAGCTCCCGATGAGGGCGCCGGCAAAGGCATCGCCGGTGCCTGTCAAGTCCTCAACCTCCACGTCCAAGAGCCCATCCGCCACCTCGGTGACAGCACGGCCCTCGGCGACCGTCGCGCCGTCGCGACCGCGCTTCGCCACTACGAGGGGGCACCAGGAGGCAGCCGTCCCGAGCGCCTCATTGAAGTCCACCGAGCCCGTGATACGCCGCAGCTCCTCCTCGTTCGACAGGAACAGCGCGGCCAGCCGAGCACATTCGATGACCGCCTCGGGGAACGCCTCGATCTCCTCCAAGGTGACGTCGAGGGCGACTTTCGTCCCGACCTCACGAGCTTTTCGCAGCACTCCCAGCACGTCAGGGCTGGCGTGCAGGTACGCCCAGGACGGCCGGACCTGGTCGAGGATCTCGGCCCAGCGCTTGGGTTCTGGCCCCTCGCCAGCGGAGCGGTGGGGCATGTGGCTGATGAAGGCCCGGTCGCCGTCGTAGTTGAGCACGACCGTGATGCCTGCAACCGCCCCCTCCACCCGTCGTGACAGCGAGAAGTCCACACCTTCAGCCAGGCACAGCCGCTCCGCGAGGCGGGACCCAAGGTCGTCACCGAGTACCGTGGCCAAGCCGGCGGAAGCGCCGGCCCGGCTGGCCGCCACCGCCGACGTGACTGCCCCTCCCCCGCAGGAAAAAGCGAAGGAGTCTATGTATATCTCCTCACCCGGCCGGGGCAACTGGTCGGTATGGCCGAAGGCGATCTCCAAGAACACCGAGCCGAAGCTGAGCAAGTCGAGACGTCCTCCCGACCCTCTGGACGGCTCCACTGATCTAGACGACGTCACTTCAGGGCAATGGGCGTGTGGCGGCTTACTGCCCGCCGCCGGGAGACGCGATGGGGGCCGGGGCTTCCGGTGGTGCCTGCTCGGACGCGCGTTGCCCGACGAGAGAGGCCGCTTCCATTTGGGCCACATGGCACGCGGCCAACTGCAAGGGCGCTACTTCGCCCAGGGCCGGCGTGACATGGTGGCACTGCTCGATCGCCACCGGGCAGCGGGGTGCGAAGGCGCAGCCTGGCTTGGGGTCAACTACCTTCGGGGGCTCGCCGGCATCTGCCGCCTCTGACAGGTCGAGGGGAGCACGAGGGTCCGGCGCGGCCCGGAGCAGCAGTTTCGTATACGGGTGCCTGGGATCTGCCAGTACCTGTTCGGTCGGCCCCTGTTCGACGATGCGCCCGGCGTACATTACGAGGACCCGGTCGGCCACGTAACGAGCACTCGCAATATCGTGAGTTATGTAAAGGAAAGAGACCCCCTCTTCTTCACGCAATTTGGTCATCAGGTTGAGCAGGCCGACCCGGATCGACACGTCCAGCATCGACACAGGCTCATCGGCGATGATCAACTTGGGCCGCAAAACCAGGGCCTGGGCGAACCCAACGCGCTGGCGCTGGCCGCCGCTCATCTCGTAGGGGTATTTCGCCAGCATCATCTCTGCAGGTACCAGCCCGACCGCTTCCATGACCCTTACCGCCTCGGCATGGCGGCCGTTTTTGTCGAGCTCCCGGCGGTGGAGCTTCATGGCCCGGAGGACCCCGTGCCCCGCCCGGAAGACGGGGTTCATCGAGCTGAAAGGGTCCTGGAAAACCATGGGGACCTGGCTGCGGTAGGCAAGTACCGAACCCCTGCGCCTCAGCTGGCCCACGGGGACCCCTTCGAACAGGATCTGGCCCGCGGTCGGAGGGTAGACCTTGGCCAGCAGGCGGGCCACAGTGCTCTTGCCGCTACCGCTCTCCCCCACCAGGGCGACTATCTCCTTCCTCCCGATGACTAGCTCGACGTCTTCCACGGCATGAAGGGTGTGGCCGGTAAGGAGCCCACCGATGCGGAAATGCCGGGTGAGCGAACTGGTCTGGACGAGTGGCGCTCCGGCGCCATTGTCGGCTGCCGGACGGTGGGTGCCCGCCGTGCCCGCCCCGCCGACTGGGGCCGGCGCCTCGGCCGTAGCCGGCCGGCTTG
>JAJZYO010000240.1 GCA_021798075.1 Actinomycetes bacterium | reverse complement strand
ATCCACCCAGCCCCTCAAGACCTCAGCCTCACGCTGGGCGGTACGCAGTGCCTCCTCGGCCCTTTCCAGGTTGGACCGGGCCTCCACGACCTTCGTGTCGAAAGCACGCCGGCCTCGCTCTTCGGCTTCGGCCACGATCGCCTGGCCCTGGGCCCGCGCTTCGGCAACGAGCCGCTCCGCCTCCTCCCGGGCCTCGCGCACAGCCTGGTCGGCAGTGCGCTGCGCCATGAACAGGACGCGCTTCAATGTCTCGTCGTTGGCCGAACTGTCTTCCACCGCCTGCTCGGCGCGCTGGGCCCGCGCTTCGGCACGTTGGAGGCGTTGCTGCAGCTCCTCGGCAGCTACCGCGGCCTGCTCCAAGAACTCGTCAACGTCCTCGGGGTGGTAGCCGCCGCGCATTTTTTCACGAAACTGCACGTCACGGAACGTCTTCGGGATCAGTTCCATGCGCGAATGCTAACACTCCTCACGCCGAGCACCCGGCATTCCAGCACTCAGCCGTGAAGTTGGGTGGCCGCGGCGGTCAGATGACGACCAGCGAGAGGAGATAAGACGTGACCACGTACACGACGAGGAACGCGATCAGGAACGAGAGGTCGAAGATGCCCACCGGAGGGATGATCTTCCGAAAAGGTGCGATCACAGGCTCGGTCACGACCGTCAGCCAGTGGCGGGCCCTGCTCGCCATCGAGCCGGGCTCGATCGGGAACCACGACAGGACGGCGCGCAGGAGCATCAGGAGCAGGTAGATCATCCCCAGCGTGTAAAGGGGATGGGTGGCCCACGTCCTCATGGCTCAGCGGTAGCCGCGTTCCTGGAGGCGCCTCTTTTCCTCCGCCGAAACCTCCACGTTGGTCGGCGTCATCAAGAACACCTTGTCGGCCACCTTGCCCATGCTCCCTCCGAGGGCATAGGCGACACCGCTGCAGAAGTCGATCATGCGGTGCGCGAGCTCGCGGTAGGCGTTGCCGAGGTTGACTATGACCGGTTGGCCCGTGCGGAAGCGGTCTGCGATCTCTTGGGCGTCGGCGAACTCGGTAGGCGCCACCACATGCACCTTGGCAGCCAGGCCCTGCGACCCGGGTGACTGGCCCATCGCCGAGGGGGCCGGCGCAGCCAGGGGACGGATCGGCGTGGGTACCGGCCTCAAGTTGATGGTGGAGCCCTGCTCGCGAGGCAACGTCCTCACCGCCGGCGAGACCTGCGGCGCAGGCTCTGCTACCTCCGGCGCCCTGCGCGGAGCAGAGGCCGCTACGACATCCTCGTAGGGCTCGTAATCCTCGTACTCTTCGGCGTCGGCCAAGCCGAGCCACATCAACATCTTCTTGCCCGTACCCGGCATGGATCCTCCTTGTGACAAGCCTAGCCCGACTCTGGGGCCCAACGTGCGAGGGGTCGGGGGCCGAACAGCGCCCGGCCGATCCGAACCATGGTCGCGCCCTCGGCGACGGCGAGCTCAAAGTCTGCGCTCATCCCCATCGACAGTTCGGGAAGCCCGAGGCTCGAGGCGAGGCCGGCCACCGCCCGGAAGTGGTGGGCGACTTCGGCCGGCGGCACTCCGACCGGGCCGACCGTCATGAGGCCCCTCACCGACAGCCCGGCCGCCCGCGCGCTGGACACGAGGCCCGGCACCTGTGCCGGCGCGACCCCCGGCCGGCGTTGCCCGCCCTCCGCCTTCACCTCTACCAGCACGCCTGCCCCTTTGCTCAGCCCGGCCAAGGCGACCGCTTCGGCTTCCCGGTCGAGCCCGTGCCAGAGGTGGACGTGGGGAGCGAGGCGTGCCAGCTTGTTGCGCTGCAGTTCGCCGAGGAAGTGCCAACGCAGCCCCGGAGGCGCCAAGGCCAGCTTGGAGAGCATCTCCTGGGCGTAGTTCTCCCCGATGTCGGCGAGGCCGGCGGCCGCCGCGGCGAACACGGCCTCCGGGCCGAAGCCCTTGGTCACGGCCACGACCGTGACGCGCGAACCCGGCCCGCCGGCGCGCTCGACCCGCTCACGCACTCTTGCCAAACGCTCGCCAACGAGGGAACTGTCCGGTCCGTTCACCTCTCGGTCACCGCCTCTCGCCAGACCACGGTGGCCTGCCGGCCCGGATCGGCGCGCGCCCGCCAGGACCAATGCCAAGTAGAGCAGTGGGTGCATGTCTGGGACTCGGCCAGCAGCGCAACGCCGGCTCGCCCGAGGGCGGCACCGACCGCTGCCGGCAGGTCGAGCGCGGGCCGGCCGCTCGCCGCCGTCGCCCGGACAACCGGCCCGAACTGCCTCGCCAGGGTGTCTAGCTCGGGTGAGGAGAACTCGTAAGCGTGGGGCCAGATGCAGGGGCCGACGGCTGCGAAGAGACGGCCGGCCCCGAGGCGCTCCATGGCCTCTGCGGCCGCCTCCACCACTCCGGCGAGCAGGCCCCTCCAACCGGCGTGGACGACGCCGATGACCCCCTCCTCGGAAGAGAGCGCCACCGGGGCACAGTCTGCAGTCAGCACAGCCAGGCCCGCCCCGGGACAAGAGGTCACCGATGCGTCGGCCAGAGCGCCACAGCAGGCGCCGGGCTCCTCCACCACGACGACCCGGCAACCATGCACCTGGCGCAGCCAGGTCCATGGGACCGGAGCGAGCCGCTCTCGCGCCGCGCCGGCCGCACCCGGAGCCGAGAAGTCGCCTGCCAGGCGGCTCCCGGAACGCACGAGCGCGCCTCCGGGGAGGCGGGCTGACCAAGTGAAGGGAGGGGCCGGGTAGCCACTGCCCCCTACGTCCGGCGCGGTGCGGAAGCTATTTGAGGAACGGAGGGACGTCGAAGTCGTCCTCGTCCCCGAGGCCGAGGCCCGCGGCCGCCATCTCCGCCGGGCCGTCAACCAGGCCGAGCGAACGACGCTGGGGTGCCTCGCGGTCGCCCCCCTCCGCCTGCTCCGGGGCCCCGTCCCAGCGGTCGAAGCCGGCGGCTATCACGGTCACCCGTACCTCGTCGCCCATACCTTCGTCGATCACCTGGCCGAAGATGATGTTGGCATCGGGGTGGGCGGCCCCGTGGATGATCTCGGCCGCCTCGTTCACCTCGAACAGCCCGAGGTCTGGCCCGCCGGCGATGTTGAGCAGGATCCCCCGCGCACCCTCGATCGAGGCCTCGAGGAGCGGAGAAGTGACCGCCATGTTGGCAGCGGTCGCGGCACGTCCGTCCCCCGAGGCGGTCCCGATGCCCATGATCGCGGTGCCAGCGTTGGTCATCACCGTCTTTACGTCGGCAAAGTCGGTGTTGATGAGGCCCGGGGTGGTGATCAGGTCGGTGATCCCCTGCACCCCGTGGAGCAGTACCTCGTCGGCCATCTTGAAAGCTGCGACCATCGTCGTTTTGTTGCTGGCTACGGCGAGGAGCCGGTCGTTCGGGATCACGATGAGCGTGTCCACCTTCTCCTTCAGGTGCTGGATGCCTTGCTCGGCCTGGAGGGCGCGACGGCGCCCCTCGAAAGAAAATGGGCGCGTCACCACACCGATCGTCAGCGCGCCGGCCTCCTTGGCGATCTCGGCGATCACCGGTGCACCCCCGGTCCCGGTGCCTCCTCCTTTCCCAGCGGTGATGAAGACCATGTCGGCGCCCTTGAGCACCTCTTCTATCTCTTCCCGGTGCTCCTCGGCCGCCAGCCGGCCCACCTCGGGGTCGCTGCCGGCGCCGAGGCCGCGGGTCAACTGGCGACCTATGTCAAGCTTCACATCGGCGTCGCTCATGAGGAGGGCCTGGGCATCGGTGTTGACCCCGATGAACTCGACGCCCTTCAGCCCAGCATCGATCATCCGGTTGACCGCGTTGACGCCGCCGCCACCTATCCCGACGACTTTGATGACGGCTATGTAGTTCTGCGCTGGAGCGGCCATTGCACCCTTTCTGGACTTGCCCGGGCTTGACCATCGACCTAAAGTAGAGCTTTAGGGTTGCTCAACCTCTAGGCATGGTTCACCAAACGTTACCGCTCACGTCACTTGCCGATCAAGTGACCTCGGTGGCGTTCGCCCGACGCCTGGTAGCGGGCCCTGAGCCTCACCCGCTGAGCGGGCTGAGCGCTGGGCGGTCGGGCACGGTCAGGTCCACCAGCGAGTAGCCGGAAAGGTTGACCCGGCTGGCCAGCTCTGCCAAGACCTCCAGCTTGAAGCGCAACTCCGACGCCGAGCCGAGGACGACCTCCGCGCCCGCCGGCCGCCAATACGCGACAAGCCCGCGGTCAGAGCTGTAGGCAAACCTGACGTGGTCCCGAGCCAGGGCCCGGGGGGCCGCCGCGGCCGCTTGCAGGAGCTCGTCCAGTTCGCTGCCGCCGACCGGTGGCGCCGGCTTCACATCCTGGCCCGGTGCCGCTCCCGTCGCTCCCGTGACCACCGGCAACGCCGGCGCCGACCGGGCTGGCACGGCCTCT
>JAJZYO010000239.1 GCA_021798075.1 Actinomycetes bacterium | reverse complement strand
GGGACAACACGTTCCAGCAGAAGGCGCGCCGCCTCCCGTCCCAGGCCCACGGGGTCGTAGCTGACCACGATCAGCGGGAGGTCCAGCATGTCAGCGAGCTCAAAGTCGTCAAAGCCGGCCAGGGCGACCGGGTTGCCAGCCCGGCTGACCGCTCTTAGGGCACCGATCATGTTGCGGTTGTTGGCAGCGAAAAGAGCAGTGGGCGGATCTGAGACTGCAAGCAGCGACCGCACCGTCTTTTCAGCCGCCGCTACGTCGCTTTCTTGGTAACGGATATAGCGACGGTCCGAGCGGATGCCGGCGTCCGCTAGGGCAGCCCGGAAGCCGCGAAGCCGCTCCGCTCCGGTCCACACCGTCGAGGGAAGGCCAATGAAGCCTATCTTCGTGTGCCCACGCTCGATCAAGCGCTTGCAGGCTTCGCGTGTGCCCGCGAAGTCGTCCACCAGCACGCAGTCGGCGTCGATGCCCGATGGCGGCCTGGCGACGAGGACCACCGGTGTGCCGTGCAGCGCCCGAGCGGCGAGGTGCGAGCGCTCGTCGCTCGCAGGTGAGATGATGATCCCTACGACGCGTCTTGACATGAGGTCGGAGATGAGGCGTGCCTCGCGTTCATCGTCTCCGGCCGAGTTGGCAAGCATGACGGTGAGGCCCTGCTGCTCGGCGGCTTGCCCGACCCCGAGCGCGAGTTGGGAGTAGAAAGGGTTGGCGAGGTTGTTGACGACGAGGCCCACGGCGCCGGCGCCCCTGCCAATGCGCAGGTTGCGGGCAGTATCGTTCCTCAAGTAGCCGAGCTTGCGGACCGCCGCGCGCACTCGGCGCTTGGTCTCCTCGGTTATGCGGGGATCATCGTGGAGCACCCGCGAGACCGTCATGGTGCTCACGCCGGCCAGCGCCGCCACGTCGCGCATCGTGGGGACCGACCGGGGCGGGGGCGTGGTCATCGTGCCGCCGCCAGCTCCCGCCTAGCGGAGGTCCCCCCACAACCCAAACTTTCCGGCATCGTTCGCAAAGGTTATCGAAGCTAACAACTGGAGCAGGGTCACGGGCCTTGGCCGGCGCCAGTACCGAACCCGGCGAGCGTCCACATGTCGAATATAGCTCTGGCTAGCTGGCCGGGAAGAGCTCGTTATGTGTCATGGGCTTGCTCAACTTGACCGCGTTCTTGGCCCCCACGATCTTTGCCACCCTCTCGGTGTAGCTCGCGGCGGCCTTCTGCGCTGTCGTCGTCCCCTCCTCGAGGTTGCCCGTCAGCTGCTGGATCACGTAAGAGACCTTGGGGTAGATGGGGAAAGCTGGCCGGAAGTACCCGTGCGGAAGGAGCGAGAGGGCGAAGGGCAGGTCCGGGATGCTGTTTACATACGACTTCACCTTGGCCGAGTCGGTCCGCGCGGTGAGCTCGCTCCAGATCTTGCCGATGCGGGCGTCATTTTGCTTGTTGACGGCCAACTTGATGAAGTCCCATGCCAACGCAGGGTTCTTCGAGTACTTGGGGATCGAGAGCGCCCAGCCGCCCGAGAGGGTCGAGTAGCCAGGGGCCTGGCCGTGCATGGTGGGCATCGGCGTCCACCCCATGACCTTGGGCCAGTGGGGGAACGTCTTGCCCACCCAGTCCTGAGGCAGCCAGTCCCCGTCGAGGTCGACCGCCAGCTTACCCTGAGGTAGCAGCGTGCCAGCCACCGTCGAGCCCCACGTGCCGGTCTGTGACTCTGACGGGCTTGGGCCGAGGTCGTGGGAGAACACATCCTGGTAGAACTTGAAAGCGTCCTTGAGCCCTGGGTCGCTTACGACCCACTTTTTGTTTGCGTAGTCGTAAAGGGACCAGCCCGTGCCGTAAAGGAGCATCTCGAAGCCCTGCATGGTCGACGCCTCACCGGTTGGCAGGCCTCCGTAGATGTTGAACGGGATGACCCCCGGGTCCTTCTGCTTGATCTTCTCCAGTGCCGACAGCACCTGGGCCCAGGTCTTCGGGTGCCAGGGCAGCGCGATCCCGGCCTTCTTCAAGAGGCCCTTGTTGTACCACAAGAACCGGTCGTCGGTCGCGTAGGGCACGCCCCAGACCTGGCCCCCGTAGGTGGTCACGTTTTTCATGGCACCCTTGAAGTACTTCCAGCCAGACCAGGACTGCACGTATTTTGTGAGCGGCAGCAGGTACCCCGCCGACTCGTCCGCCGAGACGAGGAAGGTGTCCTCCATTACGACGTCGGGCGCCGTAGAACGCGAGCTCATCATGAGGTCGAGCTTGCTGTAGTACTGGTTCTCTGGGGCCTTCACGTCCTCCAAGCTCACCTTCACGCCGGGATGCTGCTTCTCGAACTCTGGGGCGATGCCTTTCAACCACTCGCCCATAGCGTTGGGGACCCCCGGCGCGGGCTCGTAATTGTACACTATCTTCAACCTTGCGGCCCGCCCGTGCGTAGTGCTTGGCTTGGTCGTTTTCGCCGACGAGCTATGCGAAGGCCCTCCGCAAGCGGCCAACACCAAGGCTGCCACGGCCGCAATGCAACCGCCAGCGAGGTAGCGCTTCCTAGTGGCATGTGCTTTCACGTGGTGCTCCTTTCTGTGTGGTCCTTTGCTGGCCTATCCACAGAGTGCTCATCCCTTGAAGGCTCCTGTCGTGAACGACCCGCCGAGGCGCCCCCCCGTGAACACGTAGAGGAGCGCCGGCGGGATGCTGTAGAGGATCGAAAAGGCGGCCAGCCGCCCGTACTCGACCGTCCCGTAGCTGCCGAAGAACTGGTATATGGTGACCGCGATGGGCAGCTTCGAGGTGGAGCTCAGCAGTATGAACGGCACGTAGAAGTTGGCCCACCCGGTTATGAAGTCGAGCAGGAAGGCGACCAGGAGGCCCGTGCTCATGAGCGGGAGCACGACCCGGACGTAGCCCTGGAAGCGGCTGGCGCCGTCCACCCAGGTCGACTCCTCCAGGGCGGGGTCGATGTTGTCCAAGAAGGTCTTCACGAGCCAGATGCTGATCGGGGCGGCGAAGGCCGCCATGAGCAGCATCACCGGCACGATCTGGTCGATCCAGCCGAAGCTCCTGAAGAACTCGAACAGCGGCACGATGAGCGCGGTCACCGGGACGCCGGTGACGAACAGCACGCCCAAGAGGTAGGCCACCCGGCCCTTGAACTTGAAGCGCGAGAGCGGGTAGGCGGCCAGCGCCGCGAGCACGATGGCGATGACCCCGCTCCCGCCCGAGAGGACGAGCGCGTTGAGCGCCGCAAGCCAAAAGCTCCCCTGGCCGAGCACCGAGGTGAAGTTGGAGGCCGTGATGCTAGAGGGGAGGGCGAAGCTGACCGTGGCGCTCCCGTTGAAGGCGTCGATCACGAGGAGGAAGAGCGGCAGGGCGAAGAAGCAGAAGACGACCACGAAGATGACGGCTTTGACCAGGTCCTTGCGGGCGGCGCGGGCGGAGCGCCCGAGGTAGGAGCGGGGCCTGGCGCCGAGCTCGGGGGCGGCGGCGGCGGTGGTGCTCATCGGACGTCCTTGGCTGCCACGCGCATGTAGAAGTAGGCGAGCAGGCAGGCGAGGACGAGCAGCACGAGGGATATGGCCGTGCCGAAGCCGAGCTCGTAGAACGAGAACGACTGCTGGTAGGTGTACACGGGCAGCACGTCGGTCGAGCTGCCCGGGCCGCCCCCGGTCAGCACGAAGATGAGCGTGAAGTCGGACAGGGTCCATAGCGTCGTGAGCGCGAGCACGGTCGCCACCGCCGTGCGGATCAAGGGCAGCTTGATGAAGCGGACCACGCCCCACTCCCCCGCCCCCTCGAGCTTGGCCGACTCGATAACCTCGGTCGGCACGGCCTGGAGGGCTGCACCGAGCACCAGGACCGAGAACGCCATGCCCCTCCAGGCATTGGCCACGATGAGCGAGGGCATGGCGTACTTGAACAGGAACGGGACCGGCCCGACGCCGACGAAGCCGAGCACGGTGTTGGCCAGCCCCGAGGGCACCGCCAGGTAGCCGCTCCATATGAAGGCGACCACGATCTCGGGGATGATCCAGGCCACCACCACGACCGAGAGCAGCACCGAGCGGGCCGCCTTGCCCAGACGCTCCACGAACAGCGCCATGAAGAACCCGGCCACGACCTGGCCGATGATGGCCGAGCCCCCCAGGTACTCGAGCGAGGCCAGGAGGCCCTGCCAGAACGCCGAGCTCGTGAAGAGGTCCACGTAGTTCTGGAGCCCGGTGAACTGGGGGTGGGCGGCCTGGGGGCCGGTCAGGGCGTAGTTGGTGAGCGAGGTGTAGACCGCCCGCCCGGTCGGTACCCCGAGGAAGAACAGCATGTAGGCGGTCGGGATGCCGAGCATCACGAGGATGAGCACCCGCCGGCGCTTGTCCTGGGACGACCTCGTGCGCGGCGGGTGAAGGCTGTGCCCGCCGAGGCCCACCGGTGCCGGGCGCTCCACCACAACTTGGCTC
>JAJZYO010000238.1 GCA_021798075.1 Actinomycetes bacterium | reverse complement strand
AGACCACCTCGGCTAAGAAGACCACCTCCGCCAAGACGACCACGCCCGGCAAGAAGGTGGCTAGCCCGAGTGCCGGTTCGGCTTGCACCAAGGCCGAGCTAGGCAAGACCGCCAAGAGCGGGAAGACCACGTTGGCTTGCGAAAAGGCAGGCAAGGGGTTCAAGTGGGTCGCCAAGGCACCTGCCAAGACCAAGGCCAAGCCCGTTGCCAAGAAGACTGCGAAGAAGTAAGCCACATTGGCAATAGGCGCTTAGGGGGGCGCACCGAATGGGAGCCTCGCCAACTGGCGGGCTCCCCTTCGGCCGCGACAGGCAAATGCCCCCCGTCAACGCAGTCGCTCGGACGTACGGCTCGGCTTCGCCTAAGCCGCGGGGTGCATGTCCCTCAGCCATTGCACGACGACCGAGCGAAGTGACAGGCGTTCCGTGACCGGGACAAGGGGCGATGGTGCGTGACGTATATCCTGACGACGACCGAGCTCCGGCGGGAGGCTGTCCGCTCGCCCCGACCCGGAGCCTGGCCGTGGCCAAAGCAGGTAGCCGTAGGGGCGGTCATGGTCTTGTTGGTGGCGATGAGCATGTTCCCGACCTACGCCACGGTCGCCGAAAGTTCGCGGCCGCCCCTTTCTCCAGCCGCCTCCACCACTGAATTGGTCGTGACGCACCGGTACCTCGGCAGGATCAGCAGGTACCTCTTTGGCGCGAACCTCTTTTGGGCCTACGGCGCCGAAGGTGCCTTCAACCCGGTGTCGGGTACCTTCTACCCAGGCTTCCTCTCGGCGGTCCGGAGCATGGGGGTCACGATCCTGCGTTACCCGGGCGGGACGAGCTCAGACAGCTTCGACTGGCTCCGGGCCATCGGGCCAGCGCGCCGGCGTCTGCCAAACGAGCCCTACGGCATGCAGGCTGCCGATCTCTCCTCCTCCTGTTGTGTCCTGAGCGGCCCGGCGCCCTCGGCAGTAGGGCCCGACGAGTTTGGGCGGCTGCTCGGTTCAACCGGCAGCGCCGGCACAATAACGGTCAACTTTGCTACGGGCACGGCGCAGCAAGCGGCCGATTTCGTCGCCTATATGACCGCTCCAGACACCGAGCACCCTTCCCCTGACCAAGCGCGAGCTAGCTATTGGGCTGGGCTCCGGGCCAGGGACGGCCACCCGGGGCCCTATGAGGTCCCCTATTGGGAAGTCGGCAACGAGCAGTACTTCCGAGGCCAGTTTGGTTGGCGCTCAGGCCGACTAGTCCACCTCGGACCTGGCACCAGGCGCTGCCCGCCGCGTGAACTGACCACTTGCCTGTATGTCTTCGGGGGTACGACGGCCTTTTCGGACGAAGCCGTGGGCACTTTCGCCAACGATCTGCCGGCCGCCTCCTATTCGACGGGAGCCCCCAATCAGACCTTTTATGTCTACTTTCCACCCGTTGTGCCTGAAAGCGCCAGAGTGTACGTGTCCGGGCGGCGTTGGTCCGAGGTCGCCCAACTGTCGGACGCGCCCCCTGGGGCCCGCGTCTTTGCCGTAGACCAGGCGACGGGTGCGATCACCTTCGGTGACGGCGTTCACGGGCAGGTACCGCCCAAAGGCGCCAAGGTTACTGCTAGCTACGAGTCCGGTCCCCACGGAGGCTTTCTCGAGTTTTACCGCGCCATGAAGGCGATGAACCCCCACATAAGCGTCTGTGAGAGCGAGGGGGCAAACGTCTCATTCTTGCAGCTGATGGGGCGGAGGTACCCCTACGACTGCGTCCAGTTGCACGATTACGCAAGGCCCCCTGACGTGCTGGCGCCCTTGACGCAGTACGAGGAGCGGCTCATGAGCTACCCGGTCCGCGAAGGCGCGGCGTTGGCTGGGCTCCAAAGCAGCATCCGTCGCTACTCGGGTAAAAACGTACCGATTTTCGTAACTGAGTACGGCCAGCTGGCAGCGCCGGTACCTGCCGCTGACCCCACCTTCAACATGTCGCTGGACGAGGGCCTGCTGATCGGCGCTCAGTTGGTGGAGTGGGCAGACCACGGCATCCCCGTTGCTGAGAAGTACCTCCTCGACTCGTCGCTCTCCCAACCCGTCCAAGCAGTGACCGCTCTAAGTGTGAAAAGACTGGGCCTGAAGGCAATGCGCCGCGTCGACGCCTATATGGTCGGCAGTGGCCTCAGCGCAGCGAGCGCCATGGTCGTCCATCAAGGTGAAAGGTTTTTGCCGGAGCCAACCGGCCAGGTGATCGGCCTGATGGCGCACCTGGCGGGTTCCGAACGACTCCGGGCCTTTGTGCGCGCGGGCCCAAATATGGACGGTGGGGCGCGCGACGTCCCGGTCCTTTGGGCCCTGGCAGGGGTCTCGCGAGCCCACGAACTTTCGGTTGTGGTCCTAAACGCTGACCCTGTGCGAGGCGTGACTGCCAAGTTGCTGCTCGACGGATTCCGCCACTCGAGGTCGGTGAGGGCTTCGGTGCTAGACGGGCCGGGCGCAGCGGCTTCTAACACTGCATTGCACCCCCGAGAGGTTTCGACGACTGCCATCATGAAGAAGGTGGGCGCGGGCAGCTTTACATGGACCTTTCCTGCCCATTCGGTGACGCTGCTCCGGCTGTCACTGGCCACGCCGATTGGCAGTAACACCTGCCGCCCTACGCCTGGGACGAGGTGCGGGCGGCGCGCCATCTCCAAGGCGATGGCCGATTAGCGCCGCCCCTCCGGTCCCTCGCCCTGGTGAGGCCCGGAGTACACCTCCCGGTCGCCCGCTGTCACTGGGTTCTGCCCGAGCCGCCTGGAAGACGGGCTGGGAGGATCGCGCCATTGCCTCTAAGGCACTGCCGCTCATTTTGACCGCGCTCCCCTTTGCAGCGGGCGTAACGCGCGCGCTGGCTGCCCGGGGGGGCATCTGGCTCTGGGGCGATCAGGCTGTGATCGACCTGGAGGCCCGCGACAGCCTGCTCGGCCGCAACCTGCTTGGTGTTTACGACCGCTACGGGTGGCACCACCCGGGGCCACTGTGGCTGCTATGGCTGGGTATCGTTCGGTGGGTAGGGGAGGGGGCGCCGGACGCGCTCGTGATCGGCTCCTTTGCCCTCCAAGGGGCTTTTGCGGTCGCGATCGTCTTGTTCGCTTCGAGATTGCAGCCTGGCCGGCTGGTCCCGTGGTTTGCAGCAATTGCGGTCGTGGCCTACGAGTGGGATTTCGGGCCTGGGCGCTTTGGGACGGTGTGGGCACCCTACGCCATAACCCTTCCCGCCGCCCTGCTCGTATTGGTGGTAGTAGACGCTGTCACCAACGACGACCCATGGCCCGCGGCGTTTGCGTCAGTGCTTTGTGCATCGTTCCTCGTGCAGACCGACATCGGTACTGGCGTCGTGGTGGCAGGTCTTTGTTTGTTTGCAGTCGTCCTCGGGTCCTTTGGAGGTTTCGCGAAGCTGAGGACCGGTCGGTGGCACGAGCGTGCGGGAGCGCTCGTGGCCGTTGCTGTATTGGCATGGCTGCCTCCTATCGTGCAGCAGCTAACGAGCGACCCAGGCAACCTGGGGCTGGTTCTCCGTTTTTTCGCCACGCACTCTTCTCACCGCTCTTGGCATGAGTCCTTACGGGTTGTCTCCACGCTGTTTGGCACGTTCCCGCTGGAGCGGGGACCCCACGGGGGAAACGTCGACGCCAAGCTCACGTGGCTCGCTGCGCTCCCGGTCTTGCGCCGCCCGTGGTACCTCTTGTACCTGGTCGGCACCCTGGCCGCAGGAGCCTTCGCCCTTGCGCGCCGCCGCCGGAAGGCCGCGGCACTGGCTGGTGCTTGCGTGGTCAGCCTGCTTGCGGCTGCTTGGTCCGTGCACCTTGCCGACGGCGACCTTTACCCCTACATCGTGGTGTGGATGGCAGCGCTCGCCGTGCCCGCCTGGGTGTCGATGGCACTCGCCTTCGCGCCAGGGTTGGGGGCTCGTGCTCGTCAGTTCGGACGCAGTGTTGTGCCCGCGGTCGCGCTTGCCGTATCGGCAGCGGTGACAGTTGGTTTCGCGGCGTCTCCTTCTCCGATGGGAGGTACGCCCTCGCTTCTTGGCCGCCTCTCCTGGGAAACGGTTAGGGCTGCCGTCCTGTCGCCGGGCGTGCGGACTGTCTACGTGGACATCGCCGCGAACCAAGCCATGCCTGAGGCAGCGGCGATAGCCGACAACGCAGTTCGCCATGGCCGCCGTGTTGAGGTGAACCGACGGGCGCTTTATTTCTTCGACCCTTCTTTTGCCGCGAGGGCGCCTGCCCAGGTGAAAGTCGTCGTCTGCTGCGGCAAGGGGGACCCCGGCAAGCCCCCGCCCGGGGTCGCCTTCGGCGCCCAGGTCGGAGGGCAGGCCATTTACCTATCCCGGGTGGTGGCCCGGGCAAAGGAGCCCTCGTCGCGCCTCGCCCGATAGGCCTTCGGACCTTAGTATGTTGCAGCTTTGGACCTTAGTGCTTGGGCC
>JAJZYO010000237.1 GCA_021798075.1 Actinomycetes bacterium | reverse complement strand
ATCTCTTTGATGCTCGTGTTGGTGGCCTTCTTCCGGGACTCCTTGGCCTTCTGGGCGGTCTCGTACTTGAAGCGGTTGTAGTCCATGATCCGGACCACCGGCGGGTTGGCGTCTGGCGCCACTTCGACCAGGTCAAGGTCGAGTTGACGGGCTGTGGCGAGGGCTTCGGGGAGCGTCTTCACCCCGAGCTGCTTTCCCTCTGGGCCGATCAGACGGACTTCCCGGGCGCGTATGCGGTCGTTGACCCGGTGGTCGTTGGCTTCTGTTGTGGCTATGCGCTGCTCTCCTTGTTAAGGTCTCGGGCCCAGCCGGGTGGGCAGCAGCCCGAGACGGGGACGATTGTTGCGGGGACGAACGTTAGTGCGGGGGTGAGACGGCGTGGGCACAGCGTTCAACAAGCCGCCCACCAGAGACGGGGTAGAGCCGCCGGCTCACGCGACAGCGGCTTCGGGCGTACCTCACAGGGGTACTGAGCTCCCCTCGGGCTCGAGCCCACCCGGTCGGCCGGACGGTCCCGACGGGGAAGGCCACCACCCGGTTTAGGACGGCCCACCAGCGGCCAACCTGGCATGTGGGCGCGCCGTACCGGTCCTGCCGGCCCGTCGCCCACCAACGAGCAACGTCACAACACCATCGAAAGGCCTCGATGCCGAGGAGACAACCGCCCTTGGCTCCCCCGTCGAACTGCGTGGCATCTTCGGCACGTCACTCGCGGTATGTGACCATTACGCGCTACCAGGCTCCTTGTCCTCACACCCGAGGGCACCGGAGGCCGCTCGAGTTCGTTCTTTCATCATAGGCTAACTCAGGTGAGCACGCTTTGGACACCGAGCGGCGAGCACCCCGTACCGAGGGAGCCTGCCGGGGCGGGGGCGGGGGCAGCTGCCTCCCGCTCGTCGGGCAACGGCGGGCGGGACGAAGGACAGCCCAGCCAGCGCGCGACGGCCGGAGCACCCGGCACCGCCGAAGCCGCCCCTGAAGATGTGCGGGCGGCCGAAGCCGAGATGGAGGCCGTGCGCGAGGAACTCTTGCGCGCCCCCGCAGAGGTGGTCGTCGCCAACCACGCTATGGGGCTCTGGGAGCTGGCTGCGCTCCACTTGTCGAGCCAGCCCCCTCAGCTGCCGCAGGCGCAGCTCGCCATCGACGCCATGTCGGCCCTCGTAGAGGGGCTGCGCGGCCGGCTGGGCGAGGCGGAAGGCTCGCTCTCGGACGGCTTGGCGCAGATCAGGATGGCCTTTGTCCAGATTGCCAACGCCTCGCGGGGTACCCAAAGTTCATCCTCCCCTCCCGGGAGCGGCCCGACGCCGGGCTAGCCCGGCGCTCACGAACGGCGGCTCAGGCCAGGGGGGCGTCGGCCAGGGCCCGAGCTTCGGCTACAGCCAGCGCGGCGCTGGCGCCACCGTTCACCCTTCTCACCATGTCCGCGATCGTGTAGGAGTCGAGGTGTGCCCTCATGTGCTCGCCGACTTCAGCCCAAACGGAGAGCAGCACGCACTGGCCTTCGTGGTCACAGGAGCCTCCAGCGTGCGGCTCGCCGAAATCTCCCACCACTATCGGCCCGTCCACGGCGGAGACGATCTGGCCGAGCGTCAGCTTCTCCGGCGCGCGGGCCAGGACGTACCCTCCCCCGACCCCCCGCTTGGAGCGCACGAGCCCCGCCCCCTTCAAGGCGAGGAGTATCTGCTCCAGGTAAGGCTGAGGGAGGCCGGTCCGCAGTGCGATGTCCCGGACCGAAGTCGGGGTATCACCGCCGTGCAAGGCCAAAGACAAAAGCGCTCGGCACGCGTAATCACCGCGCGTCGAGACTCTCACGGTCCCATGGTACTAGGCAGTGCCCGAGTCCCAGGACCGAGAGCGCCTGGGCCAGCTCGGGCGGGAGCGGCGAGGTCCACTTCATGGCCTCGCCCGTGACCGGGTGCACGAAGCCGAGCTCGGCCGCGTGCAGGAAGGGCCGGTCGAGCACTGGCACGAGCTTGCGGGCGAGCGAGACTTGGGCGGCGCTCGCGTAGCGGTCGTCAGCCAGCACCGGGTGCCCGATCGCCGCCAGATGAGCCCGCACCTGGTGGGTGCGCCCGGTCTCCAAGCGGCAGGTGAGAAAGGTGGCGGGGAGAGGCGACACGGTGCGTCCGAGCACGCGGTAAAGCGTGCGCGCGGGGCGGCCTCCTTCCACGACGGCCACCTTTCTGCGCTCCCGGGGAGAACGCCCGAGCGGAGCCTCGATCACGCCCTCGTCGGCGGGGAGCTCACCGTAAACAACGGCTAGGTACCTGCGCAAGGTGGCGTGGGCGGCCATCTGGCGGGCTAGGCCCTCTCGTGCCGCGGGCGTGCGTGCCACGACGAGCAACCCCGAGGTCCCCTTGTCCAGCCGGTGCACGATGCCCGGGCGGAGGCTGTCAGGACCGGCGTCCGCCATGTCGGGGAAGCGGGCTACCAGCTGCTGGACGAGCGTCCCGCCCGGGTTTCCGGCGCCAGGGTGCACCACCAGGCCGGCGGGCTTGTCCACGACCACGAGGTCCGCGTCGGCGAACACGACCCGAGCCTCGATGGCGGCGGCCGGCGCCGACCGGTCCTTGCCAAGCCGTTCGCGGCCGTCAGGGATGTGGACGACGAGCGGGTCACCGAGCCGCAGGCGCCGGCTCCCGGAGGTGACGACCTCTCCCCCGAGCCGCACCATCCCTGCGGCCACCAGGCGGGAAGCCTCCGCCCGGCTGAGGCCCGTCAGCAACGCCAGCCCCCGGTCGAGCCGCTCCCCGTCGAGTGAGGACATGGCCTCCACGCGGAGCAGACGTTCCTCGGCGCTCAGCTTCCCTGCCCCCGCTCGTGCAGATCGGCCAGGTCGGCGCCCTGTCCGCCCTCGCTTGCGCCGCCAGCGTCTTCCGTCCTGCTCTCCGCCCTGCTCGGCCGGTAGAAGAAGACGGCATTGACAGCCACGACCACCGCCCCGAGCGTTAGGCAGGCGTCGGCGACGTTGAACACCGGCCACCAGCTCACCAGCTGGATGAAATCCACCACCGCACCGTGGTGGTGGCGGAACAACCTATCGGCGAGGTTCGAGAGGGCACCCCCGCTCAACAGGCCGAAACCGGTCACGTAGGCCCAGCCGGCGCCGCCTCGCGCCAAGCGCCCGGACTGCCACAGGACGAGAGCCACCAGCACGACCGCCAGCGCCTCGATGAGCGGGGTCACCCCACTGCCGAGGGAGAAGGCCGCCCCGCGGTTGAACGTGAGCACCAGGTTGACAGGGCCCACCACGTGACGCGGCCCGCTTGCCAGGGCCTGTTCCGCCCAGGACTTGGTGCCCTGGTCGGCCGCCACCACCGCTGCCGCGACCGCGAGCAGGACCAACCCTCTGGCGTGTCTTGCCCGGGCTGAAGCCCGCCTCCCGGCGGGCTGGCCCGGAGGGGTCGTCACTGGCGGCGAGCCGTCAGCCCCCCGCTCTTGCACGAGACGCAGAGCCTGGCGTGAGGAAGAGCCTCCAACCTGGCCCTCGGGATCTCCGACCCGCAGCTCTCGCACCGCCCGTAAGTGCCGGCGGCGATCTTCGCCAGGGCGGCGTCGATCTCTTCGATCGCCGCCTGTGCCTGTGCTGAGAGGTGCAGGTCAAGCTCCCGGTCCACGTTGGCCGTGCCTCCCTCTCCGCCCTCCTCGTCGAATTGCACGTCCCCAGGTTCGTGCTCGAGGGCCAGCGCCTCGGCTTGGGCCCGCAACTCCTCCGCTTGGTGGAGGTAGTTGTCACGCTCGGCTCGAAGGAGCTCGACCTGGTGCTCGAGGAAGAGGTCGGGGGCCAACTCGGGGGCGGTGTCCTGCCGGTCCTCGGCCGCCTCTGCCGGCGGCTGGGCAGGCACCTGGGCGGCACCGTGTGACCCCCCTCCCTCAGGAGAGGCCTTCTTGGCGCCAGACGACTTGCCCAGCTGGCGCCTGGTGCTGACGGCCCCGTGCGTACCGGCTTTCGCATCGCCGGCCTCGTGGGCCTTGGCTCTCGCATCGCCGGCCTCGTGGGCCTTGGCTCTCGCATCGCCGGCCTCGTGGGCCTTGGCTTTCGCATCACCATTCCCCTGCGTCCCGGCCTTTGCCTCGCCGGCACCATGCGCAGCCGGCCTGGCGCGTTGGACTGCGCCGGCGTGCCCCGGGGCCCTCCCTTTGGGTGCCGGCGCCGCCGGCGCGGCCTCCCGGGCCAAGTGAGCCGGCGCGGCCTCCCGGGCCGAGTGAGCCCGTTTCTTGGTGTCCTCGTGGGCGGACGCGGCCCTGGTGGCCGTACCCGCGCCCGGTGCGAGAGCGCCCTTACGGGCCGCCCCGTTGGACTGCCCTTGTGATTTCCCGTCTTGTGTCGCAGCGCCCGCATCGGCGAGCGCAGCCTTGTCAGCAACTTGCTTGGCCTTAGGCATCGTGAGACATCACCCTCCGCGGAGCCGCGCAGCCTACCATGGTGGAC
>JAJZYO010000236.1 GCA_021798075.1 Actinomycetes bacterium | reverse complement strand
GTGCCTTCGCACCCCCGTCCGGGCGCCTGCTCTCTCCCAACTCGTCGCCCCCGGCGCGAAGGTGGCGATCGCGGTCTGCGACGGCACCCGCCCCCAGCCGAGGCGTCCCATGCTCGAGGCCCTGCTCGAAGAGATCGAGGGACGCGCCCGCTTGGAGGACGTCGTCGTGCTGGTAGCGACCGGTACGCACCGGGCGAACACCCGTGCCGAACTGGAGGAGATGTTGGGACGGGACCTGCTCGGGGCCGTCCGGGTGGTGAACCACGACGCACGTGACCAAACCAACCTCGCCCATATGGGCACGATGGGCGACGGGGTGCCCGTGGCCCTCAACCGTGAGTGGGCCGAGGCGGACGTACGCGTAACGACGGGGTTCGTCGAACCGCACTTCTTCGCCGGGTTCTCGGGGGGGCCGAAGCTCGTCGCGCCCGGCCTCGCCGGCTTGGAGACCACCCTCGTCCTCCACGACGCCAAGCGCATCGGGAGCCCCGCTGCCACTTGGGGAGTTCTGCGAGGGAACCCGGTGCACGACGACATCCGGGCGATCGCGGGAGCGACGGGGGTGCACTTTGCCTGTGACGTGGTACTCGACCGGAGGCACAGGGTGGTGGCAGCGTTTGCCGGCGAACTTTTTGCCATGCACGAGGCCGCGACCGACATGGCCCGCCGGATCTCGGTCCGGCCAGTAAAACGTCGCTTCGACGTCGTCGTGTCGTCCAACGCCGGGTTCCCTCTCGACCAAAACCTCTACCAGTGCGTGAAGGCGATGTCGGCGGCCTCGGAGGCCGTACGCCGAGGGGGCCTCATAGTCGTCGTCGCGGAGTGCCGGGACGGGTTCCCCGAGCATGGGGAGTTCCGGCGGCTGTTGGCGTCGGCGTCGTCGCCCGAGGACCTACTGGCGTCGCTCTCTGAGCGGTCACGGCGCGGCGAGATCGTCCCGGACCAGTGGCAGGCCCAGATCCTCGCCCGCGTGCTGTCCGGCGCGAGGGTCGGTGTCTTCACCGGGGGGCTCAGTGCCCGCGAACTAGAGAGTGCATTCCTTTCCCCGGTCGACGACGTGTCGAGCACGGTGGCCGAAGAAATGGCTCAGGTGGGCCCGGGTGCGGCGTGCTGCGCCCTGCCCACCGGGCCCGAGACGATAGCCGCGGTCAGTTGAGCTGACAACGTCTATGCCGGCGGCTCAGGCGGGCGCGCTGGCAGCCGGAGCGCAGCGAGGCCACCGTCTACCACCAGGTCCATCCCTGTGGTAGAGCCCGACGCGGGGCTGGCCAGGTAACAGATCGCGCCTGCTACCTCCTCGGCGCTTACGAGGCGGCCGTGCGGCTGGCGCGCGACGAGGGCGGCTCGCTCGGCCTCGGGATCTCTCGCCTGGGACAAGAGGCGCCCGACCCAGGGGGTGTCGGCGGTGCCCGGGCTCACGCAATTGACCCGGATGCCCTCGTGGAGGTGGTCAGCCGCCATTGCCCTCGTGAGCGCCGCCACGGCCCCCTTGGTGGCGCTGTAGAGCGCCCGGTTGGGCAGCCCCACGGTTGCCGCCACCGAGCAGGTGTTGACCACAGCTGCGTGCGGGGAACGCCTGAGCGAGGCTAGGGCGGCTCGGGTCACCCGCACGATCCCGAACACGTTGACCTGGAAGACTCTCAGCCACTCTTGGTCGCTGTTGTCGGCAACGGTCCCCTGCGCTCCGATGCCGGCGTTGTTTACCAGCACGTCGAGGCCGCCCAGGCTTGCGCACGCCGCTTCGACGGCCGAGCCAACGCTCTCGGAGTCAGTCACGTCACAGGCAAACGGCGTGAGCGGGGCGCCCGCCGGGGGCTCCATCAGGTCAAGGACGGCCACACGGGCACCCCGGCCGGAAAGCATGAGGGCGGTCGCCAGACCGATGCCCGACGCGCCACCCGTGATGGCGGCGGCCAGGCCTGAAAAGTCCTCTGCCACAGCCTCAGCCCGCTCCCTCAGGCGTGATCGCGCCCTTTTTCAGCAGTACGTCCGCCCACCACCGGCGCTCCGTTGTCTGGACAACCGCATAGCAATGCTTGACGGCGGCGTAGAACTCATGGCGGCCGAGCGCGCCGAGGGGCAGGTGCCGTCCCTCCGCCGCATCGACGACCGCTTGGATCTCCTGCTGGACCGGGGGCACCTCGTCCGGAGCACCCTCCACCTCCATGCGGACCGCAGGTTGCTCCACGAAGCTGTCGAGCGGGAAAAGGGAAAGGATGGCGGCGGTGGCCTCCGGCACGGAGGCCCCGGCCAACTGCAGCACCCTGCCGTGGGCCGTCTCCAAAGCGGTGCTCGTGGCTGGGAAGTTCGCGTCCACGACGGCCAAGTCGTCCCCGTGGCCCATCTCTGCCAGCACGCCGATCAGCTCCGGCGTCAGGAGCGGGTGGATCCCCTTCAGCATTTGGCCTCGCCGCCTCTCCGCTTCACGCCCCTACTTTGCCACAGACGTCACCGGCGAAGGAAAAGCTCGATGACCGGGACGAGGACCTGAGGCCGTTGGACCGGGACCTCCAAGGTGAGCGTCCCCGCCGGCAACCCGCCGAGCCGGGTGTTGAAGGCCTCTTGAGCGGGGTCGACCTCCTCGCGCTTCACCTCCGAGCCGTCGTGGAGCAACCTGGCGAAGCCGACCCGGCCCGCCAACCCGGGCAGGTGGAGGTGGCGGAACGGCCACGAGAACACGTGCAGGTAGAGGCGGTCGCCCTTCATCGTGTAACGGCAGTCCGGCGGCGGCACGAACGGGGCGGGGCCGCACCCATAGACAGAGGGGCTGTGGCGCCTCATCCAGCTGCCGATCTGGCGCAAGGTGGCGATGGCCCTCTCGTCGAGCTCGCCACGGCCGGTGGGGCCCACGTTCAAGAGGAGGTTGCCGTCCTTCGACACGCCGTCGACGAGCATCTTCACGAGCATCTCCGGCGTCTTCCAGTCGAGGTTGTCCCGGTCGTAGCCCCAGCTGCCGTTGAGCGTCTGGCACGCCTCCCACAGGCCGCGCCCTCCGCCCACGGCCATGGTCGCGAACGGCTGGTACTGCTCGGGGGTCGCCACGTCACCCTCACCGGGCAGGTCGAGCCGGTCGTTCACGGCTATGCCCGGTTGGAGCCGGCGCACCAGCGCCAGCAGTTGCTCCGACCCCCAGTCCTCACGCCCCTTGTTGCCCCAGATCTCCGGGCGGCGCTCGGCCGGGTAGGAGAAGTCGAAGAACAGGTAGTCGACCTTGCCGTAGCCGGTGAGCAGTTCGCTCACTTGGCCGTGCAGGTACTCGCGGTACTTGGCTATGTCCCGGCCGGCGTCTTTCGCCTTGAACTCCTCGTCGTCGCGTCGCGGGTGGTAACCGTCGAGGGGGAAATCGGGGTGGTGCCAATCGATGAGCGAGTGGTAAAAACCGACCCGGAGGCCTTCGGCGCGGAAGGCCTCGACCATCGGTGCCAGCAGGTCGGCCCGGGCCGGGGTGTTCGTGGCCTTGTAGTCGGTGTACTTGGAGTCCCACAGGCAAAAACCTTCGTGGTGCTTGGTCGTCACGACGAAGTAGCGCATGCCCGCATTTTTCGCTTCCCTGGCCCACAGCGCCGGGTCGTACAGGTCGGGGTCGAAGTGCTCGAAGTACACGTCATAGTCCTCGTCGCGGATCCGCTCTCGGCTTTTCACCCACTCATGGCGTGCCGCCACCGAGTAGAGCCCCCAGTGGACGAACAAACCAAAGCGCGCCTCGTACATCCACTCGAGGTGGCCGGCCAACCCTTCTCTCGTCATCTCCTCCCTTTCGGATGATTAGGACCTCTTCAACTCACGCGGTGCGCGCGCCTGCCAGTCGGCACCTAGGCATGCGCCAGGGTCAAGCCTCTCCGGGGAGGGACCCTATGGCGGGTAGCCGGGGGTGCTTCGCGGGTGCCGCAGAGGTCCAGTCACTAGCCGCGCAACCGCTGCTCCGCCCCCCGCCTCGGGCGCGCCATGCCGTCACGCGGCTTCGCCCTGCCTTTTGGCCCGCGCCTCGCCTTCTCCGGCGATAACTCGCGGACAACGCCGTTCGCTCCGTCGCGGGAGCGGACCGGCTTCCCCGGGCGCTCGTGCCCCAGGCTCGCTCGGCGGAGCCAGTCTTCGACGCCGGCGATGTGCGTTACTGCGCGCGCTGCAGCAACGTCGGGGTCGTGCCGGCGGAGCGCGTCGAGGATGCCCTCGTGCTCGACCAGGGTGCGCTCGGCGGCGACCGGGTCTGTCACGCCCCGCCATACCCGGGCACGGTGGATCGGTCCGGCGATGGAGTCGAGGAGCGACACGAGGACGGGGTTGCCGCACAGGGCCACGACCCTCCGGTGGAACTCCCTGTCCAGCTCGACGAACTCCGACGGGGGGAGGCCGGCGATCCCCGGGTCGAGGAACCGCTCCAGCGCCTCTATGTCCGCCGCGCCCGCCAGGCGAGCAGCGAGGGCGGTCGCCGCCGGCTCGACGATACGGCGCACTTCGAGGAAGTTGAGAACCG
>JAJZYO010000235.1 GCA_021798075.1 Actinomycetes bacterium | reverse complement strand
CGCCCTGCGAACCTCCCTGGCCCCGACCCCGCCGGCCTGGAGCAGCCGGGCCGGCACCGAACTCCAGGCCTCGCAAAGTGCGCTCACGGCTTTCACGAGGTCCAAGGCGATATGCGCAGCCTCCCCGTCGGTTTCGTCCTGGTCCACGGGGGTCGTGAGCAGCTGGGGCGGGTACAGGCTGAAGGAGGGGAAAAGCCGGCCCCCTCGCAGTGCTATGGCCGCCTCGCGGGGCATGACTGCGGTAGAGAAGTCGGTACCGATGAGGAGGCCGCGTTGGAGGCACCACCCCACTGGGTGCGCGTCCCTGCCCGATACGGCGGCGACGCCATAAGTGATGTGGTACTGCGGCCAGACGTGGGCCGCGTTTTCGACCAGCTCTGCCGCGCCAGGCGGGGCCTGCCTGAGGAGCGAGGCGAGCAGCTCACGGTCGGAAATAGCCTTCGTGAGCCGGCGGAGCAGGTCCTCTTTGTTGCCGTTGCCCGACAAGCCCAACCGTCTCGCGATGCGGGCCAGCTCGCTGTTACTCCGCTGGCCGAGCAGCTTGGCCAGCGGCGGGCCGAGGTGGCAGGGCCAGTCCCGGGCCAGCGCCAACCCAGGGTTGACCGTGAGCTCGTTTCCGCCCCGGTACAGCACCATCCCGACGCGGCGTAGCGACTCCAGGGGCGCGGAAAGATCCTCGGGGCGGCAGCCCAGCGCGCCGGCGAGGGAGTTGGTCGTGGCCGGTGCCGGGAGGGCGCAAAGGGCTTCGAGGACCTGCTGGCTGGCCCGGTTGGCACCCTCGAAGAACATGCCTGCACTCGCCGGCGAGACCATCATCCCGGCAAGGGCGGCCAAGTCCTTCGGGCTCGAAAGCGCCAAGTCGGGGCGAGCTCGGAGGAGCAAGCCGAGGTCGTCACTGGTGGAGGCCATGAGGGCTTCGAGCCACGGTTCGGGCGGTTCAGTTGGGTGGGTGAAGAAAGGCATCATGGGCATGGGACCTCTCGGTTGAGTGGAACTACGAGGGGCTTTGGAAGCTGTTGGCGAACGTAGCATGGCGATGGCGCCGGCTCGCGGATGCACTCTGGTACGCCGCTGCCGGCAGGCAGGCACGCACCGTAGAGTGCTGGCGTGCTCTACCTGAGCGCCCAGCCAGAACTCGACCACCACGACACCGGGGCCCATCACCCCGAGCGCCCCGACCGGGTCCCCGCCGCCCTTCAGGGGATCCGCGCCGCCGGCCTGTCAGATGCCGTTGTGCCGCTGGCGCCGAGGACCGCCACGCGCCAGGAACTGGAGCTCGCGCACTCGCCCCACTACTTGCAGGCGATCGAGGAGCTGTGCCAAGCCGGCGGCGGGCAGCTCGACCCGGACACAGTGGCCAGCGCCGGCTCCTGGGAAACGGCTCTCCGGGCGGTCGGCGGGGCCCTCGAGGCCGTGAGCACGCTCAGGGCCAACGGCGCCGGCGTCGCCTTCGTTGCCCACCGCCCTCCCGGCCACCACGCGACGGCCGACCAGGCGATGGGCTTCTGCCTGCTCAACACCGTGGCCGTAGCGGCGGCCTGGCTCGCCGAGCGGGGCGAACGCGTGTTGGTTCTCGACTGGGACGTCCACCATGGCAACGGGACCCAAGCCATATTCTGGGACGACCCGAGGGTGCTCTACGTCTCGACCCACCAGTCGCCCCTCTACCCGGGTACGGGGTCGGTGGAGGCCACGGGCGGGCCGGCGGCGCCGGGCATGACGGTCAACCTCCCGCTGCCGCCGGGGGCGACGGGTGACGTCATTCTCCATGTCTGGGAGGAAATCGTGGCTCCCGTGGCTGCGGGCTTCGCCCCGACCTGGGTGCTGGTCTCGGCAGGGTTCGACGCCCACCGGGCGGATCCATTGGCCAACCTGTCGCTCTCCGCCGGCGACTTCGGCGCTCTCGCCCTGCGGGCGAAGGAGTTCGCCCCCGGCCCCGGCCGGCTCGTTGTCGTCCTGGAGGGGGGTTATGACCTGGACGCGGTCAAGATGAGCGCCGGCGCCGTGTCGTCGGCCTTGCTCGGCGGCACCTACCATCCGGAAGCGCCGACATCGGGCGGGCCCGGGCGCCAGGTGGTGGAACGCGCTCGGCGGGCACGGGCGGCGCTCGAGCCCTAGCCACCTCGAGCCCTCAGCTCGCGAGCTAGAGCTCACGACGGTCGAAGCGAGCCTGTCGCGCGTAGCATGCCCCGGAAGAGGCAGCAACCGTGACCCGACTGTGACCAACGAGGACCCGCCGCTCCTGGCTCGCAGGGTGGCTTGGGCGGACGCCGGATTGGTCGAGGGCACCGAGGTGCTGCTGTGGCCGGCCGCCAACGAGGCCGACGCAGCCGGCGGGGCGCTCCCGGCCGCTCCCGAAGGGCTGGCGGCCGTGCTTTCCTGGGTGAGGCCCGAGGTGGTCCGTTTCGAGACGGCTACCCCGGAGCCCCTCGCAGAGCTCCTCTTGGCGAGCACACTGGCAGTGGGGGGACCGGCTCGGTTCGTGGTGCGCAAGTCCTACCAGATCGGTAGCACGGCCGTGTGCGAACCTCCCGAGGAAATCTACCTCGTGGAGCGGCGCGAGCTGTTCAGGGTGCTGGTGGCGGCGCCAGTGTCTGTGTGGGCGGAGAAGGGCTCGTGCTCCGCGCATTCGCTCGACTGTTCGGCCGGCGGCGTGAGGGTTTACCTGCCCTGGCCGGTCGGGAAAGGGGCAGAAGCCGTGGTCCAGCTCGAGCTCGGTACGGGCGAGAAGCTCCGGGCCGTGGCCGCGGCCCGGCACTGCTCGCGGTATCCCGACGGCCCCTGGGTGGTCGGCTTCGAGTTCGTGAGCCTGCCTCCGTCCGGCCGGCGCCAGCTGAGCAAATTCCTCGCGCAGCAAGAGCGCCGGCTCATGCCACGGGTCAAGTCCCTCATCCTCGTGGAGTGCCGTTCGCACGGGAGGCCCGCCTTCGCCGAGGGGCTGGCAAGCGAACTGTCGCCCGGGGCGGTGGTCCTCGACCTCTACGAGGCCCACGCCCCCGGGGACGCCATGGAGGTGAAGTTCCGCCTCCGCCGTCAGAGCTTTGGTTTTTCGGGACGGGTGGTCGCTTGCACACCGGTGGCTGACGCGAACCACAAGCCGGTCCGCCACAGGGTGACAGTGTGCCTCGAAGCACCGGCCGGCCCCGCGGAAGAACAGGTCAGGAAGGCGTTGCGAGACCTCGCCCTCGAGAACCTGGCGTCCGGCTAGGCCGGCGCCAAGTCCTTCTTGGCGGCGGGTGCGGGTTTGGGCCTCGTCCGCCGCGCCTCGAGGCCGGCCCAAAGCGCCAGCAGGAGGAGCGCCACGGTCGCGCCCAGGTCCACGTACCAATAACCGGTCAGTGAAACCCTGGAGGCAGAGAGTTTGACCTCGGCGGTGTTGGGGGTGCCGAGCAATTGCGATATGGGCTCGCGGACCTGGACGGCCCCGGATATGACCTGGGAGGCGAGGGCTATGGCTGCGCCCACGGTGGCCCAGGCGCCGACCACGGCGTCGCGCCAAAAGGCGGCTACCACTACGGCGCAGCCGATGGCCAGGCCGGCAACGATTTCCCCAGCCATGATGGCGGTTGGCTGGTTGAACGCATTGCCGAGGTTGATGTCCCTCACCTGGCCCGTGGCATAGACGAGGTGGTAGTGGTCCCAGCTGGGCCAAAAAGCGGCTACGGCAACGATGGCGACCATGGCCGACAAAAGGGCGCGCACCGTCGAGATGGTGGCCGGCCTCGGCCCTGGGTAGGGCGTCTGCGACCCGGGCTCGGAGTACGCTGGCTGGGAGTACGGGTGGGAGAACGGCTCTTCCCGGGCGAGGCGGGTGTCGTTTGTCACCGGCGGGGCCGTGCCGGCGCCGTAGAGCACGCCGGCGAGCCCGGAGGCCAGGCCGGCGATGGCGAGCCAGATGCCCGCCGCGCTCCCGTTGGAGACCTGGAACCCGATCGTCAGGTCGGTCACGACGAGGCCCACTTCGACCGCGCCGAGACCTGCCCCGAGCGCCACGCCGCCCCGGGGCGACCACCGGGTGAGAACGGCCAGCGCCGCCAGCGCCCAGCCCACTTCGAGGCAGATGTAGACGGCGGTCTCGTAGGGTACCTGCACGACAGGGGTGGCGGGGCTGCCCGGGTAGGCCGGGAACATGGCACCGATGTGCAGCCCCACGCTCGCCGCCATGAGGCCGCCCGTCACGAGCGTCGCCGGCCATGTGGGGCGTGGCCGGCTGCCGGCCTTCGACGCTGGGCCTGGCGTCGGGTGCTGTACAGGCTGCGCCGGCGGAGGCAGGGTTGTCACCTGCTCACTCGGCCATGGGGGAGACATGCTCACGAACTCATCTTGGCCCAGTTGTCCCTCCTGGAGGCCGGGCGGGCCAGAGGGGTACTTGGATTTTTCTCAGGTTCTCAGAGGTTTCTCATGAGCTGGTAGACCCCGGCCAGGTCGTCGTTGGCCTTTTGTGGCAGGGGTACCGGGCCTCCGAGGGCGCGCGCACCCCAGGCGATCTGGG
>JAJZYO010000234.1 GCA_021798075.1 Actinomycetes bacterium | reverse complement strand
AAAACCGGGGCCCCGACCAGGGCGTTTAGCCAGGAGGATCCACCAAAGACTGGTCAAATACTGCGATGATGGGAAAAACCCCATGCACGAGAAGGGATTCTTCCCCACCATGTTCAGGACCATAGCCCCCCAGCAGACCCTGTGGGCGTCGGTGCTGCCCGAGGTAGCCCGGGGTTTGCCGCCAAGGCTCGCCGAGCTCGACTCGTACTTCGAAGACCCTCGCCTGTTCGAGCCGTTCAGGCCGTACTTCCACCCGAGCGACGGGCGGCCGTCGGTGCCGATGGAGACCTACGTCCGCATGATGGCCCTCAAGTACCGCTACCAGCTCGGCTACGAGGCGCTCTGCGAGGAGGTCTCCGACTCGGTCTCTTGGCGGCTGTTCTGCCGGGTGCCCTTCGGCGAGCGCGTCCCGCACCCCTCGACCTTGGAGAAGATCACCTCGCGCTGCGGCCAGGCCGCCGTCGACCAGCTGAACGACGTGCTGCTGAAGAAAGGCCACGAGGACAAGTTGGTGAAGCTCGAAAAAGTCCGCGTCGATACCACGGTCGTGCCTGCCAACGTCAAGTACCCGACTGACTCGGGCTTGCTCGCCAAGGGCGTCTCCCGCCTGGTCGTGCTGGCCGGGCGCCTGAAGGCGATGGGCTTCGCCCCCCGCACGAAGTTGAGGGACCGTCGTCGCTCTATGGCTTCCCGGGCTCACGCGATCGCCACCTGGCTCCGGCGGAGGAGCGGCGAGGCGAAGGAGGAGGTGCTCGCCATCACCGAGGAGATGACAAGGATTGCAGAGGCAACCTTGGCCGACGCACGGGCGGTGGCCGCCAGCTCGGCGAGGGGGCTACGGCGCCAAGGCGAGGCCGCCTCGGGGAAGGCGAAGGCGACGCTGGAAGAACTGAAAGAGACGGCAGCACTGTTGGACATGGTCGTCTCCCAAGCCCGCCGCCGCATCGCCGGGGACATGCCAGAGGGCTCCGAGCGCATCGTGAGCCTCCACGACATAGACGCCCGCCCTATAAAGAAAGGTAGGCTCGGTAAGCCCGTCGAGTTCGGCCGGAAGGCTCAGGTCGCCGACAACTCTGACGGGGTCGTCGTCGACTACGAGGTCTTCCAGGGCAACCCGCCCGACGCGCCGCAGCTGCCTCGCTCGGTCGCCCGCATGAAGGAGCGCTTCGGCCAGGTGCCCCGGCGTGTCGCTGCCGACCATGGCTACGGCGAGGCCCCGGTCTACAAAGAGCTGGAAGACCTCGGTGTGAAGAAGGTAGCCATCCCCAAAAAGGGCAAGCTCTCCCAGGCCAGGAAGAAGGTCGAGTCCGCCAAGGGCTTCCGCGACCTCGTCAAGTGGAGGACCGGCTCGGAGGGGAGGATCGCCGTCCTCAAACACCGCTACGGGTGGGCACGGTCCCTGATGGACGGCACCCCCGGCGCAGCGACCTGGTGCGGCTGGGGGATATTCGCGCACAACTCGGTCAAGCTCGCCCACCTCCTCGCGGAGCGGGACGGGGAGCCGAAGCCCCCGTGCGCGACGAAAGCGCGACGAAAGCGGGACGGCTTGCCTGGAGCTGGCCCGCCCGGGGGCCCGCCGTCCGCAGCTGTAGCCGCCTGATCGCCCCTCCCCGCCCGTCCCAACGCGCTCCTAGAGGTCAGAAATGGCCGATGGGGGGCGAAATGGGACGGCAGGGACGGGGCCCGAGGCAAGCCGGACATCTCCCCCGACCAGCTTGTCCCGACGCACTCGAACTATACACCTGGCTTTTTCGGGACGAAGTAGCTAGCAAGCCAGCGCGCAAGCCGCTGCGCTGGAGGCTATCTGGCACAAGCAGGACAAAGCCCTCTTTTGGGAACGAATAAGCCGCCGGCCAACCCACCGCTGGCTCTGGACTATCTCGACCATCTCGACCATCTCGACCATCTCGACCATCTCGACCATCATCGACAACGCACTCGAGATGTTCCAAAAAGCGGTCGCCAACCGGCCCTGGTGGCTGTGCGCGCACGGACCTGCTCAGTTGGGGCTGGACAGGGCCGCTAGCCTACAACCGGTGCCAACCTCCTCGCGGCCGGCGGCCCGCGTGGTGATGCTCGCACCAGATCTGAGCGTGCTTCTGCTCTCAGGCCGCGACCCGTCGGGGGCTGGTGTCGGGCCATTCTGGCTCGTACCAGGAGGAGGCGTGAACCCCGGAGAGACGCCAGAGGAAGCCGCGCGACGCGAGGCTTACGAAGAGGTTGGAGTCGTCCTTGGCGACCTCGGGCTTCCGGTTTGGCGGCGTCACGCGGCGTTTGACTTCGATGGCCGACACTATGACCAAAGCGAGGTCTTCTTCGTGGTGCGAACCCCGCTCTTCGCATCCGTCCCGACAGCGCTCACAGAACTAGAGAGGCGCTTCACCACCGGGGCGCGCTGGTGGCCGTTGGACGAGCTGGCAGCGTCAAGCGAGACCGTGTTCCCGACCGGGCTCGCTCGGCTCATAGCGGCCTGGATTTCCAACGGCCCTCCTACTGCCCCAGAATGGATCGATTGACCTCGTTACTCGAACGCCCTCGGAACCTCGCCGGTCTGCGACCATGCACCAGGTGGCACCGCTACTAGGTAGCTAGGTCAGGCGGCACCACCAACCGTCCTCGCTGCTCGCGACCTCCCCGGCCGCTTCGAGCTGTTCGAGGACCACGAGAGCGGCACCGACCGGCAGGCCGGACCGCTCAACCAGCTCCTCTAGGCAGAGCGGCCGCCAACCGAGCGCCGCAAGTACCTTTTCTGCGAGCGGCGGAGGCGCCTCAGCGGCGCTTCCTCGGCCGTCATCCCTTGCGCGACCTGCCTTCGGTGCGGTAACTGCAACCCCCTGAAGGCCGAGGGCATCAAGCACGTCCTGGGCCCCGCATACTGGGGTAGCGCCGTCACGCAGTAGGGCGTTGGTGCCGGCCGACGCCGGTGAGTGGATCGAGCCAGGCACGGCGGCGACCTCAACCCCCCGCCTGAGAGCTGCGTCCACGGTGTGCCATGAGCCTCCCGTAACGTGCGACTCGACCACCACGACCATACGGGCCAGCCCAGCGATCACCCGGTTGCGGGCGGGAAAGCGCCAGGACTGCGCCGGCGTCCCAGGGGGCGTCTCAGAAATAACCGCTCCAGTGGCGGCCACCTGCCTCCAAAGCGCGGCGTGCTGGCGGGGGTACACGACGTCGACGCCACTTGCAGCGACCCCGATGGTCGGCGCGGCCATGCACCCCCCGGCCGCGCCCCGGAAACCCTCGAGAGCACCCGCGTGTGCGGCGCCGTCGATGCCTAACGCCAGGCCCGACACCACGCAGACGCCCGCCATGGCGAGCTCGCGCGCCAAATGGTACGCGGTGCTCGCGCCTTCGGGTGTGCAACGTCTGGTACCTACGACCGCGACCACCGGACGGCGCTCGACCCATGCGAGCTCACCGGCAGAAAAGAGAACACCGGGCGGCGCCGGCCCAGCGGCCAGCGCACCCGGGTAACCAAGGCCGCCGAGCCAGTTCACGCAAATACCCTGATCCAGGCATCGTCGCCAAAGCGCTCCTACGTCCACGAGCTGGGCAGCTTTAACCCATCGCGCATAGGCCGCGGCGTCCCCGTCGCTCCTTGTCCTCGAGGCCTTGGGCGGGCGGGCTTGGCCCGAGATCACTAGCTCCCAAGCATCCCTGGGCGACTGCCGCGAGAGCAGCCCAGCCAGCCACCCTGGCCCCACTCCAGGAAGGCTGGCAAGGGCGGCGGCATAAGCGTCCTCGACCAAGCCACATGCTGCGTGCATCACGACACCACCCGCAAGTTTCGACGGGTCGCCTGCCCTCGTGCGCTTTCTCCGAAAGGACCAGGGGTCTCGCCGTAGCCCAGGATCCCGGGCGCTCGCAGAGCGAGGGAGACCAGGACGTGCTCTTCGCTTAGCGGCACGTCGTCCCCAGCGAGGTCAGCGACCGTGAGCGCCACCCGCCGGGCCCGATCGAGACCGCGGGCCGAAAGACGGCCCTCTCGGAGCCGGCGCTCGAAAAGGCGCCTCGCGCCAGCGCTCAAAGGCGCCACCACGCCAAGCCTCGATGCCGGCAACTCGGAGTTGCACCGCAGGCCCCGCTCGCGCGCGCGTCGCCTCGCCATCTCGACTCGCGCGGCTACCACGGAGGTCGGCTCGCTCCCGGCTGGTACTTCTCTAGAGGAAAGCTCCGAGGCGACCAGCAGCTCTTCGACCTGGGGCCGACCAACCCTCACCCTGAGGTCGAAGCGGTCAAGCAAAGGTCCCGAGATACGGCCCACATACCTCGCGCGCTGTGCCGGCGGGCACCGGCAGGAACCGGGCGAACCATCAGACCCGCAGCGGCATGCGTTCATGGCCGCGACCAACAGGAACCGAGCTGGGAACGCCACCGTCGCGCTCGCCCGGCACACCACGATCCGCCCCTCTTCGAGGGGCTGACGGAGGTTGTCGAGCACCGAGCCGGGGAACTCCGCGAGCTCGTCCAAAAAAAGGACGCCGTTGTGCGCGCAGCTG
>JAJZYO010000233.1 GCA_021798075.1 Actinomycetes bacterium | reverse complement strand
GATCCGGCAGTTAATTATGTCTGCCACCGTTATGTCGCCGTTGCGCAACAAGTAAGCGTCATCTGGGTTGTTCAGGTAGCCGGGGGCGTAGCCGGGCTGTCGCGGGTGGCCGTACTGCCAAAGTACCTTCCCTGACGGGTACCCGATCTCGACAATCGTCTCGTTGCTTTCCTGGTTGGAAATGATCGCCGTGCCGTGGCGGATGAAGAAGGCATCGTCGGGGAAGTAAAAACCGCCGGGAGGTGGCGCGGCGGTCGGCGAGGGGTACCGCCATATGATCTTGCCGGCGTCGTTCAAGACCAACAAGCGGTTGTTGCCCCGATCGGCTATCAGCAATTTGTCGCCGTAATAAGGTGACCCGGCCCCCTCTGTGCCGGCAACCCCGAAGCGCCTGTCTGGCCTCACGAACTGCACCTGCGCCGTCTCCGCTCCACCTGCTACCTGACCGCCCACGAGGTAGAGGCGCCCGCCGGTGATGGCGGTGCCGGCATAGGCCACCCCGACTTGCAACGACCCCGCGCGGAGGAGCGTGTTGTTGGCGGCGTCGAAGGCAAACACATCATTTACTGGGCTCGGCGCGCTCGCGGGCACGCCGGCCGACGAGGAGCCGGTGCTTTCACCGCCAGCCAAGTAGATGACCCCACCGAGGTTGCCAGCGGAGGCGCCGGCCAAGTCGAAGGGGAGCTGTCCCACGACCTTGGCCGTCCGTGTCTTCGGGTCGACCTGTTGGATGGTCCTTACAAAAGCGCCCGAGGCAGACTGGCCCCCGAACACGTATATGTAACCGCCGAGGCTGGCAACGGCCGGGTAGCGAACGGGGACAGGCAGGTCCGCTACCTGGCTATAGGACTGACCGTTGGTCGTGGCCAGCACCTCGGGGTCCATCTGCGTGCCGTCGTAGCCCCCGACGACGTACGCGGCACCTCCGTTCACGACGGCAACGGCGTCGGCTCTCGGGCGGGGTAAGGACGAAAGTGCGCTGGAAGTACCCGCAGCCGTCAGGTTTTGCGCAGTCGCGACCGGCAAGGTGCTGCCTCCACCAAACACGAGGCCACTGCCGTCAAGCGCCGCCGCCGCGGCGTCGTGTGTCGCCGTAGTCAGGTCTCCGATCGGGGTGAGCTGGCCCGTCGACATGTTGAGGCGGAACGCGGCACTCGCGGATGCACCGCCCGACATCAGGCCCCCGGCGATGACCAAGGTGCCCGAGGGGCCTTCTGGCAGCAGCGCCTCTCGGGCGATAGGTGCCTGGAGCTGCCAGGGAAGGAGGCCGGCCATTGCGGCGGGGAGAGTGACGCTCGTTGCTTGCGCCTGAGCCGGCGCCTCGGCCTTGGACCTATCAGCCGCGGGCGACCTACCACCCGCCGGCGACCTACCACCCGCGGGTGGTTGCTGGTGGACCGGGGGTTTCGCACCGGATCCCCCGGCAGACCAAACACCCACTATGAGTGCCGCGAGCACCACAGCGCCTAGAACGGCGGGCCTCCAGCTTGGGCGGCTCGCCTTGACTGAACGAGGCTGAGCGCCTGGTGCGCGCCTCGCAGCGCGCGGCGGCTGCGCACCTAGACGAGGGCGCGAACCCGCTCCATAGCTATCGCCCGCGCCACCAGACCCTCCGCCTGCTTCGTAACCCACCGCTTCGAGGCTAATTCAAACGACCTGAAGTCATGGTGAACCCCCCCTCGCGGGGTTCATGCTCCGGCAAGGTGCTTGGCCAAAGATGGCCGCGATGCGAGGAAACTCGACAGGTCGACTATCTTGCCTCCCGTGATGTCAGGGCCGGCACGGCCCCCCCGTAGGCCCCCTTACCAGGGCCCCCCCGTCCAGCACGCGCCCAAGGGCGCGCTGAGGCGCGGCGCGTCCCAACACGGCGACGGCCGAGCCAGCCGGCGCCGGCGCCGGCGGTACTTGCTGGTCATCCCGGCCCTGCTCGGCGTGCTAGTGGGGGTCTCGTTTGTGGGAGCGGCGATGTCGCCAGGCAACATCAGCTTCGAGGCCAAGTGGGCCGACTGGCTGCGCGCCAACCATGCCGGATGGCTCGCGAAGCAGTTCGAGCAGATGTACTACTCCCTCAAGGCCCCTCCCAAAGGTGGGCAGCCCAAGGGCCTCAACAAGATCCCCGGGACGGTGGCAGCCGGCCCGGTGAGCGCCAACGGGCCGTCCGCCGCAACGTCCCCGCCGCGCCCTGCCACATCGGGTGCCAAGACGACTCCGAGAACGACCACCGCACCGAGCCCCACCGCCACAAATAACCCCGTTACCACGACGACACCGGCGCCCACCACGACCGCGCGTCCCGGCCTGGCCCCGCCATCGCCTGTCCCCCTCGTCGTACAGCCGGCGCTACCGGGAGAAGGGCAGTGGCAACCAACCGGCCCGCTCGTGGACGGCGTCCCGGCCATGTACGTGGCGCAGTTCAGGGCAGACAAGATCTACACGAGCGAGATCACCTCGGCCGTGTGGATGGACCCGAAATTGTTGCGCATACAGCTTGTGCCCGGCCAGCTCGAGCCGGGCGGCAAGTGGGCGCACCCGCCCTATGTGACTGACGCCGAGTTGCCCTACCTCGTGGCCGCCTTCAACGGGGGCTTCCTCTTCTCCAATGCCAAGGGGGGCTTCTACGCGGAAGGCAAGGTCGCTGTACCGCTGGTGAAGGGGGCGGCCTCGTTCGTCATCTACAAGGACGGCCAGGTCAACATCGGCGCCTGGGGGACTCAGGTGAACATGGGCCCGGGCGTGGCCTCCGTCCTGCAGAACCTCGTCCTGCTCGTCAACAACGGCCAGATAGCGCCATCGGCTACCTACACCGACAACGCCATCTGGGGCTACACCCTGGGAGGAGGGGCGGTCGTGCCCCGCAGCGGTGTCGGCGTCACGGCCGACGGCGCGCTTGTTTACGTCGCGGGACCAGCGCTTACGGCCAAGACCCTCGCCGAGTCGCTCCAGCGCGCCGGGGCGGTCAGGGCAATGACCCTTGACATGAACCCTTACTGGGTCACGTTCAACTTCTATTCTCATGCGGCCGGCAACCCTCTCAATGTGACCGGCACCAAGCTTTACCCCGAGATGCAACGCTCGGCGGACCGCTACCTCCCGCCAGTACTTGAAGCACGCGATTTCTTCGAGGTGCTCCTCCCGGGCGCCCCGGTCTCGGGCTGAACGACGGCGGGCCGGCCCCGCCGTTGCCGCACCCGCTATCGCGCGTTCGCCTCCAGGTGAAACCGGCCGATAGCCAGTGGCTCGAATCCGTTGCAGCGGGCTACACGTAGGTAGGCCTAAGCACGCGCTGTAGGTAAACCCGGGAGGATAATTCGATCATGCTCGCCTTTGGTCATAGGTGTTCAACTGCGACCGCACCGGTCCGCCGGGCCGTCGCCAATGCCGGCACCGCCCTTTGCGCGGCCGCCGTGACTGGCTCGGTCCTGGTCGGCTTTGGCGCCCTTGCGCCGCCGGCGTCGGCCGCAGCCCCAACGGTCTCGAGCCGCATGACCGCAGAGGGGAAAGTCCTCGTCGGGCCGAGCGGCTTGTCGCTTTACACCTTCAGCGGCGACCTCGCTCCCTCGACGGGCTGCACTTCGGCCCTCTGCCTAAAGATATGGCCCCCAGTCCTGTCGACCAGCGGCACCGTGAGCGCCGGTCCTGGGGTCAACGCAGCGAAGCTGGCAGTGCAGAAACGGCCCGGCGTGGGTGACCAGGTCACTTACTACGGGCACCCGCTCTACTACTTCCTGAAAGACACCGCAGCCGGACAATCCAACGGCGAAGACGTCGCTTCTTTCGGCGGCGTCTGGCAACTCGTGTCGGCCGCAGGCCACCCCGCTGCCAGCCAGGCGCATTTGCAGGTTGAACCAACGCCACAAGGGTTGGCACTGGGGACGGTGGCCGCTTTTGGTGCGGTCAAGACCGTCTACACCATCTCTGCGGCAACGGCGACCTCCACTACATGCACGGGAGCATGCGAAGCGTTCTGGCCACCGCTCATTAGCAGCGGCCCAGCACAGGCCGGCCCGGGCGTCAACAAATCGCTGCTTGGCCTGGTCCGCCTGCCGGACGGCACCTCGCAGGTCACCTACGCAGGCCACCGGCTCTACCTGTTCACCAAAGACCTCGCAACAGGCGCACCTTCGTACGAAGCCAACGGCTCCCTCGTCCTCGCACAGCCCTTCGATGGCGTCTGGTACGCGGTCTCCCCGAGTGGGTTCGACCTCGCGGGGGCGGCCCACCTCAAGGCAGAAACCTCCCCTGCCGGCAACGTAATGGCCATGGTCGGTGCGGGTGGCGCCAGCGCGACCGCTTACGCCTTCACCGGGAAGAGCTGTGTCGGGCAGTGTGCGATTGCTTGGCCTCCAGTGCTGACCACCGAACCGCCCGTCGCGGGCACGGGAGTCAACGCGGCCGCCCTTGGGTCGACACGCCTACCCGACGGGAACTTCCAGGTCACCTACCACGGTTACCCGCTCTACTTGTTCTTCAAGGGCCTGAGCAGCTCGACCTCCGGCGCCGGCATCAAGGCCT
>JAJZYO010000232.1 GCA_021798075.1 Actinomycetes bacterium | reverse complement strand
AGAAGGCCGGCGGGAAAGAGCCCGGCGGTGGCCCGCCGGCGGGTGCAGAGGGCTGAGCGGGGCCTGGTGGAGCCGCCGGCGGGGCTGGAGCCGCCGGCGCCGCGCCGGCTGGGCCGCTCGGTCCCCTCGATCCGGGTGCAAAAGTCTGTACTCGGTGCGCTCGGCGTCACCCAAGCACTTCCTGCTGCACCCGGAACGCGGGAGCGCACCGAGAAAGAGGCCCTGCGGTCAATCCCGGTGCGCCTGCCGACCCTGGCGAGCTTGCCTGCTTGAACCGGGAAGCCCCGAGGCTCGAACAGGGGCCTTCAACTGCTCCCAGAAGGCCTGGGCTCTAGCCAGATCCCGCCGGCGCTCAACCGGAGGGGCGCAGGCCCTGCTCCAGCGCCTCCATCACCTCCGGCCCGGGCACGAACTCGCCGAGCGGGGGGAGGTCCTCGACGCGGTCCAGCCCTAGGCGCTCCAAGAACAGCGCCGTCGTGCCGTACAAGACTGCCTGCCCAGGCCCTGGGTCGTGACCGACCTCGGCGACGTAACCCCGTTGGCAGAGGGTCCGCAGCACCCCGTCCGAGTTGACGCCCCGGATGCTCGCGACCTGGGCGCGAGATACAGGCTGCTTGTAGGCGACGATCGCGAGGGTCTCCAAAGCTGCGGCCGACAGGCGCGAGGGTTGGCCCTCCAGCACGAAGCGCTCTATGTAGGGCGCGAGGTCCGGGTGGCTCTGGAACCGGAACCCGCCGGCGACCTTCACCAGCACAAAACCCCGCCAGTCCCTCAGGTACCCCTGGGCAAGCTCCTCGCACAGCGCCACCACCCGGGCGGGGCTGACCTCGAGCAACTGGGCCAGGATCGCCGGCTCCACCGGCGACTCGGCCACCATCAGCACCGCTTCGATGGCCCTCTTCCGCTCGGCATCGGCCTGCTCCCCGCCGGCGAGCAGCCCCTGCTCGTCCGCTCCCCCCCCGTTGTACTCCTCGGCCCCGGGCTCGTCGAATGCCATCTGCTAACCCTCGTACTCGTCGGCGCCGGCCCCGACCATCGCCGCCCGGACGTCCAGCCCGCTCACCCCGCCCAGCCCGGCGGCCGTCGTCCCGCCAGCCAAGTTTTCTCCCTCCTCGCCGGCCCCGAGCCAGGTGACCTCGAGGTCGGCCAGCTTGCCGGCCTGGGCGAGGTCGACCATACCCCGCTTGTAGAGCTCCAAGAGCGCGAGGAAGTGGACGATCACTTGGAGCCGCTCGTGCATGCCCTCCGTGATCCGGCGGAACGTCGTGCTCCCCTCCACCGGCAACCGCCCCACCAAAACGGCCACGGCGTCGCCGACGCTGGCCCTGATCGGCGCCACGTGGTCGGTGTTGACCACCGGTAGAGGCTCGGGCATGAGCAGCCTGACCATGGCGTCGCGCAGCCTCGTTGCCTTCACACCCTCGAGCAGGTCTGGGGCCAAGCCTATGAAGCGCTCCTCCAGGCCGGCCCGGCGGGGGACCGAGAGATCGGCCTCCTCCATCAGGCGGGCCATGGTGGTCGACGCCTCCTTGAAGGTCTTGCACTCGAGCAACCTGGCCAGGAGCAAGTCCCTCTCCTCCCAGAGGGCCAACTCCTCCTCTTCGTCGGGCCGGGCGGGCTCGGGGAGGAGCCGGCGGGCTTTCAGCTCCAGCAACAAGGCGGCGATCAGCAAGAACTCAGTGGCGACACCGAGGTCGAGCGCGCGCATCTGCTCCAACGTCGCTACGTACTCGTCCACGATCGAGGAGAGGGAGAGCTCCCAGATGTCGACCTGCTCCCGGCTCACGAGGTGCAACAACAGGTCGAAGGGCCCCTCGAAGACAGGCGTGCTCACCTGGTAACCCACCGACGCCAAACTACCCCTGGGAGGGGTGCCCATTGGTGGACCCTGCGGCTGCCGGCCCGCCAGGACGGCTGGACCGCAGGACCGCTGCACCGCTGCACCGCAGGACCGCCGGGCCGCAGGACGGCTGGGCCGCACGACCAACGGACCGCTGCACCGCTGCACCGCTGCACCGCTGGACCGCTGGACCGCAGGACCGCTGGACCGCTGGACCGCTGGACCGGACTAAATCGGCTAGCCCACCTCTCCCGGACCGGTACCCTGCCACTTCGTGGACGAACAGCAAAAGCCTGGCCAACCTGCCCCGCCGGCCAAGCCCGCCCGGAGGGTGTTCTCCGGCATCCAGCCGACCGGCGCCCCCCACCTCGGGAACTACCTCGGGGCGCTGCGGTGGTGGGTCGATTTCCAGGACCGCTACGACGCCTTCTACTGCGTAGTCGACCTGCACGCCTTGACGGTCCCGGGCGACCCCGAAGAGCTCTCCAAGTCCACCCTCACGATGGCCACCCTGCTCCTCGCCTGCGGTCTCGACCCGGCCCGCTGCACCCTGTTCGTGCAGAGCCACGTCCACTACCACGCCGACCTCACCTGGCTGCTCGAGTGCACGGCCAGCATGGGCGAACTGTCCCGCATGACCCAGTTCAAGGACAAAGCCCAAAAAGGTGGGGAAGAATCCGCCCGGGTCGGGCTCTTCGCCTACCCCGTGCTCATGGCGGCCGACATCTTGCTCTACGACACTGACCTCGTACCCGTCGGCGACGACCAGCGCCAGCACCTCGAACTGACCCGTGACCTCGCGCAACGCTGGAACTCCCGCTACGGCCCCACCTTCGTCGTCCCCGAGGCGGCCATCCCGCCCGTCGGCGGTGGCGCGCGGGTGATGGACCTCCAAGAGCCCAGGCGGAAAATGTCCAAGTCGGCCGACTCCGACGCCGGGGTCGTCTACCTCTTCGACGACCCCAAGGTGATCGAACGCAAAGTGAAGCGAGCCGTCACCGACCTCGACCCGCCGGGACCGGGCTCGGTGCGCTGGGACCCCGAGGAAAAACCAGGCGTCTCCAACCTCCTCGAGCTGCTCGCCACCATACGCGGCGGCAACCCCGAAGACATTGCCCGCGCTTACGACGGCTACGCCAGGTTGAAGTCCGACGCGGCGGACGCCGTCGTGTCGTTGGTGCGCCCGCTCCAGGAGCGCTACCGGGAGCTCTCCCAGGACCCGGGAGCGGTGCAAGCCGTCCTGGCCGCTGGCGCCCGCAAAGCCGAAGAGGTGGCAGCCGCCACCTATGACCGCGCCCGCACGGCCATGGGGCTCCTCACGGCCTGAACACGCTCAGGAGGGTTGCAGACGCCTCGCCTACAGGCGCTTCAGCCCGGTGGCCGTCACCGCTTCTTGGCAGCGCAGTTGATGCAGTACCGGGCGGTCGGCACGGCTTCGAGGCGAGCGGGCGCGATCTCCTCGTGGCAGGCCTCGCATTGCCCGTAAGTGCCGGCGTCGAACTTGGCAAGGGCATGCTCGACGTCCCGCAAGTTGGTCGCGAGAGTCGTGACGAGTGCCTCGGCTTCGCCTCGCTCGGCGGTCACCTGGCTCGAGTCGGCGAAGTTGGGGTCATAAGCCCGGACCTCTGCCCCGTAGCCCAGCTCTTCGAGCTCGTTGCGCAGCGAGGCGCGCTGGGACTCCAGCTCCTCGCGTAGGGCAATCGTGGCGTTGGCCTCCATAACGGCAGTGTAGACCCAAAGCGAGAGAGCGCGAAGGGCTCCCGTCAAATTGTGTTCAGCCGTCGCGGGCGCGCGGGTGGCTCGCCAGGTACGCAGACTTCAGGCGTTCGGGCGACACCTTGGTGTACACCTGAGTGGTGCTGATCGAGGCGTGACCGAGCAGTTCCTGGACCACGCGGATGTCTGCGCCGTGGTCGAGCATGTGCGTAGCACAGCTGTGGCGCAGCACGTGAGGCGAAAGGCGGCCGTCGAGGCCGGCCAGCGCGCCGTAGTGGCGCACGATGCCCCACGCCCCTTGCCGGGAGAGCCTCCCACCTCTGTTATTGAGAAAGACGGCATCCGCGTCGCCCCTTCGCGCCCAGCGCCGGGGCACGAGGGTGGGGCGCCCGCCCGGGCCGAGCCATGCCGCCAGCGCCTCGCGCGCGTAGCGGCCCAGAGGCACCAGCCGTTCCTTGCCTCCCTTGCCGAACACCCGCGCCAGCTGCTCCTCGACCACGAGGTCGCCAAGGGACAGCCCGATGAGCTCGGAGATGCGCACCCCGGTCCCGTAGAGGACCTCGAGCACGGCCCGGTCCCGGAGCGCCAATGCGCCGGCGCCGGTCACCGCCGCCAGCAGCGACGCCACCTCGGCCTCGGCGAGGGCCTTGGGGATGCTCTCTCCGACCCTGGGGGGGCGCAAGCCCGAGGCCGGGTCCGCCCCGGCACCGCCTTCTTGCGCCAAGAAGCGGTAGAGCGAGCGCACGGCTACGAGCGCCCTCGCCACCGACGCCGGCGCCAGCCCCGACTGGCGCAGGTAGGCCACGTACTCGGCCACCGTCGCCTCGTCGACGTCGCCGGTCCCGTGGCGAGCGGCGAGCCAGGCCTCGTAGGCGGCCAGGTCGCGCCGGTAGGCGGCGAGCGTGTTGGCGCTCCTCCCCTTCTCCACTGCCAGCCAAGACAACATCTCCTCGGCTGGAAGG
>JAJZYO010000231.1 GCA_021798075.1 Actinomycetes bacterium | reverse complement strand
CGGAGCGCAAGAGCGGTCTTGCCCACCCCGCCTGGCCCGGTCAGAGTGAGCAGCCTTGAGGTCTCGGGCCCGAGCAGGGCCAGCACCTCCACTTCGGCCTGTTCCCGGCCTACCAGCTGGGTGGTGCTCAGCGGCAGCACCGAGGCTCGCCAAGCGTCCCGCCCGGGGTCGTGCGGGGATGGGTGACCGGGCTGCAAGAGGGCCGCTCTCAAGGCGTTGCGCTCTTCGGGGCCAAGCTCCAAGGCCGCGACCAGTTGGTCGAGGGTGTGCCGCCGTGGCCTCGTACGGCCGCGCTCGATGTTGCTGACCGTCTCCACGCTCAGGCCCCCGAGGGCGCGCGCGGCGACCTCCTCTTGGGTCAGCCCGCGCTGCTCACGGTACGAGCGCAGCATGGCCGCGAGGCTTGGCCCTTCGCCGACATGGCCGCCGCCCCCTGTGCACATCGTCGTCTCTCCTTGTTCGCCGACCACCATCGTAACGACCGCCCGGTGGCCCGGAAGTCGACCCGGAACGTGCCCGCAACTCCCGGGAATTCCGGGCGTCTTCCCTGGTCATGGCGTGCCCTGGGGCCGAAGCTGAAAGCGCCGGCGAACGGCTGACCGAGGTGTGAGCGCAGGTACGAGCACACGGCGGGCACGGCCAGCTCTCCTCCGCACGAGCCCCACCACCACCGGAAGGACGTGACGAACCCCGATGCTCAGGAAACTACGAGAGAGAACAAAGGTCTCACAGATGAAGGACGGCCCTGTGGCAGGCCGCTTGCTCCGTACGCGCGCAGATAGGCGTGAGTGCCGTCTCTCGTCGCGCCTGGGTCTTGTCGGCGTGGTGCTGGCAGCGGTCGCAGGCGCTGTCCCACCGGCAACTGCCGTCGCCCAGGTCATCACCAATAGCTGTTCGCTGCCCAACACAGCAGACTTCACCCCTTCGTGCCTGCCCCCCGACCTCCTCGAGCTCACGGGGGCCGACGCTGCCACCCCGGCCCAGGCCACGTCCCTGCAGGCGATGGAGGACCAGGCGGTGAACAACGTGATCAGCGCTCACGGCCTTCCATCAACAGGGGCCGACGCCGTGCTCAGCTGGGGGCGCAGCGATGCCGAGGCCGAGCTGTACACGCTGCTGACCGAGGCGGTCAACACGAGCCCTGCGTCCCGCTCCACCGACCAGCAGAACGCCGTCGACTGGCTGACCACGGTCGCTCAACGCCAGGCGGTCACCGCGGCCCAGGACGCCGGGCTGGAGTACGTGAAGTGGGCGGGCTTGGAGGAGAGCGCCTACCAGGCACTGCTGCAAACCAACCCCAGCGAGAGCGCGCTCCAGGCGTTCTTCTCCACGCCTGGGTACCCGGTCTCCCGCAGCCCCTTCTCGGTCCAGGCTAACAGCGGGTACTGCATCTACCAGGCGCCGGCGCCGTACCAGTCCGACTACACGAGCCCGTCGAGCGCCGCTGTCTGCAACGGCCAGCCGCCCCCCTTGGGCTTCGTCCCTCCCAGTCCCAGTTACGCGCAGTTCACTGATTTCGGCGAGGCCGACGCCAACTACGCCTTGCTCAACAGCGGGGGGTACCTCACGGCTTCAGCCGGCTACGGCATCGGCTCGGCCTTCGGCTTGGTCGCGGGATCGATCGTTGCCGGTGCTGCGGTCGGCAGCCAGGCGGCCATCAACGCCGCCCGCAACGCGGCGCTCGACAATATGGACGCGGCTTCCGTCTTGAAACCGACGTCGTCGTCACCCTCCAACTTCGTGTCCAACCTCACCGCCGACCAGACTGCGACTGATCTCGCCGACGCAGCCGACGCAGCCGACGCAGCCGACGCGTTCGACCTGTTGGGCGGTATCTCGAGCGCCGCCACGATCACAGTCGTGCTCGCTGCCGTCGAAGCCGCGATCATCCAAGGGATCAACGTGTTCACCGCCGCCGCGCTGCCGGGCCAGCTCGCCACGCTCATCACGAGCGCTGAGGCGACGCCTCCCGACGTGGCGGCGCTGGCGACCACGTCGAGCGGCCAAGCCACGCTTTACCAGCTCTTCGTGGGTGCGACCCTCCCGGTTCCCATCGACACTACCTGTGACAACACAATCAACCCTTCGTTTGGGCAAGCCCTGGGCAGCTGCCTGAACCCCACGGCCATCCCAGCCGCCACCGGCAGCGACCCACAGTTCGTCGTCCATCAAAGCGGTTCTACCGGCACCAGCACCACGCCGTCGATCAGCTTGAAGGGCACGGTGACCGGGACCACCACCACGGCACGCCTCAGCGGCAACTGGTTCATCACCCAGACGAACGGAGGAGCCGCGGCGCAGGCACTGAGCCTCACCTATACCAACTGGAGCGGGCAGGAGCAGCTCGCGTGGCTAGAAGGGAGCCCGAGCACCGGATATGAGTTCGTCGGCTACAACGCGACGACGGGCACGAACAAGGCACTCGACCCCTCGGCGTGCTTCTCGACGGGCATCTGCTGGGCCAGCTCCTCCATCGAGTACGTGAGCAGCGACGGCAACGACTACTCGGCCACGGTACAGGCCCCATCGACCGGGACGAACTCGGGGCACGAGTCGGGCGACAACCCGACTGGTTCCCCGATCTGGCAGGTCGCGCCCGAGGGTGGCGAGTCCACCTTCTACGCCAACACCTTCGGGCCGCTGAGCGCCTTCGACAACGGGCAGGGGCAGCCCGACCCCATGACCTACACGTGGCAGTTCCAAAATCCCCCCTGCAACCTGGGCTGTCTCCAGGTCAACACGGGGCCGAGCTACGCGGCACCGGTTACCAGCACCGGCACGGCGTACCACACTTTCCCGACCAGCGGGACCTACTCGGTCATCTTGACCGCGACCGACACCCTGAACGGGCAGCAGGCGCAATTCACCTTCAGCGTCACGGTGCCGTACGTGCAGCCCGAGATGGCGGTTGCCCCCGGGTGCCCAGCCACCGGGTGCGCCGCCCGGACCGTGCCAGTCGGTACCACCACCAACCTCGCTGGCACCATCACCCACGCCGGCACGGCCGACATCGACAACGTGTACGTCGACTGGGGTGACGGCAGCACCGTGGACACTGCCTTCTGTGGCGGTGGCCTGGTCAGTCCACCCGGAGGTGGGCAATGCGGCCACGGTTCCGCCGTGCCCGGCGAGGTCGTCGGCCTGCTCGACAACTCCACGCCCCTCACGCTGACGCCCGACGCCGCCAACACCCGGATAGCGCTCTCCGACTCGCACACGTACAACGCGGCGGGGATCTACTACGCCACGATCACGGTGTCGGACCAGTCCGGGGCGTCGTTTACCAAGACCGTTGTGGAGACGGTCACGGCGAAGCCGCAGGTCATCCAGTTCTCTTCGCCCCCGGCGCACCGCTACGGCTACGCCCCGGCGCCGATCTCGGCGAGCGGGGGGGCCTCGGGCCAACCGGTGGTCATCGGCTCGGCCACACCGGCTGTCTGCAGCGTGGGTGGGGCCCAGAGCGCGGCGCCGGTCGGAGCCCCGGCAACGACGAGGGCCGAGGTGAGCGTCCTCGGCGCTGGGACATGCACCCTCGCGGCCGACCAGGCAGGTACCACGACCTACGCGCCGGCATCCGAGGTGACTGTATCGTTCACGGTCGAGCCGGCCCTGCTGACGATAAGCCCCGCGAACGAGGTGATGACGTACGGGGGGCCGGTTCCTACGCTCGGCGTCACCTATCACGGCTTCGTGGACGGCGACACCGCCAGCGTAGTGAGCGGCCTTTCCTGCCAGGCCTTCCGCCTCGGCAAAGCCGTTGACCCGGCTACTGCGCCCGCCGGCACCTACACCATCACCTGCGCGGGGGCCAGCGCCGCCAACTACACCATCAGCTACGGCCCAGACGGCCAGCTGGCGGTAAACAAGGCGCATACCGTTATCTCCCTCAGCTCGCGACCGGGCGCCTCGGTCTGGGGACAGACGGTGACCTTCACCGCCAAGGTCTCGGTCCAGAGCCCCGGCAGCGGGAGCCCCAGCGGGAAGGTGGAGTTCGAGGACGGGCCCGGTGCCATAGCCGGCTGCAGCGCCCAGCCCGTCGGCTCCGCCAATGCGACGGCTTCATGCACCACGGCCGCCCTTGCGGTCGGCAGCCACAGCGTCACCGCCACGTACGGGGGTGACCCGAATTTCACCGGAAGCAGGACTGGCTCGGCTCTCAGCCAGACCGTGGGCAAGGCAGGCACGGTCACGCTGGCCGCCTCGCCTGGGCCCGTGATGGTCGGACAGGCCTTGGTCCTCACCGCAACCGCCAGAGCGCTCGCGCCGGGAGCGGGGACGCCGACGGGCACCGTCACTTTCTACGACGGTGGCAGAAGCCTCGGCACGGCCCCACTGGGTAGCGGTGAGGCTTCCTTGGCGACGAGCAGTCTGGCAGTGGGTCCCCACTCGGTCACTGCCTCCTACGCCGGCGACGGGGACTTCAACGGGAGCACCAGCGCTACCTTCACCCAGTACGTCAACTCCGACCTGACCGGCTATCCCACCTTGACCAGTGGGGCGTACGATTTGAGCCACGCCCGGTTT
>JAJZYO010000230.1 GCA_021798075.1 Actinomycetes bacterium | reverse complement strand
GGGGGTGCCGGGGGTGCCGGGGGTGCCCTTTGCCCGTTGGCCTTGGCCGCGGCAGGGGTGGCCTCACCGAGGTGTGTGCACCTGGGCCAACCGGGCCGCCAGCTCGTGTAGCTCGGCTCGCAGTTCGGCCGGCCTCACCACCTCGAAGGGGAGGCCCAGGCCTATGAGGTAGCTGGCGAGCCAGGTGGCGTCATCGGCCCCCAGCCGCAGCAGCGAGCCGGCGTCGTCGGCCTCGACTACGCCGACGCTCGGGGCGACCCTCTTCGCCAGGTCCTCGGCGCTGATGGCGAAGCGCACCTCCGCGTGGTAGCGGTAGGGGGTGGCGCTGATCGCCGCAGCCACGAGGCGTCCGGGGTCGTCGAGGCGTCTCGGGGTAAAGGTGTGGCCAGTCACGACGACCTCTTTCACCCGGTCGACCCGGAACGTGCGCCAGTCCTGGCGGTCGAGGTCGAAGGCGACCAGGTACCAGAGCCGCGCCGTTGCGACGAGACGGTAGGGCTCGGCCCTGCGCGTGCTCGCCTGCCCGCCCCGGGCCACGTAGTCGAAGCGGACCAGTAGGCGCTCGGCGCAGGCCTCGGCGAGCGGTGCGAGCTTGGCCGCCGGCACCGGCTCGGGCGGTCGCACCAGCAATACCGTCGCTGCCCGGAGCGCCTTTACCCGGCGCTGGAGCCGCGGGGGCAGCATGCGCTCGACCCTCGCCAAAGTCGCCAGGGCGGCACGCTCGATGCCGGGGAGGGCGGCGCTCGCAGAGACCCCGAGCAGCACGGCCACCGCCATCGCTTCGTCTTCGTCCAGGAGCAATGGTGGCATGTCGGCACCAATGCCAAGCCGGTAGCCGCCGGTGTTGCCGGTGGTGCTCTCCACCGTGTACCCGAGCTTGCGGACGCGCTCGATGTCCCTGCGCACCGTCCTGATGTCGACCCCCAAGCGGTCGGCCAGCTCGGGGCCTGTCCAGACGGGCCGGCGCTGGAGCAGGCCAAGTAGGGTCAGCAACCGGCCCGACGTCCCTGCTGCGCCCCCGTCGGCGGTCCAGTCCCGCGCCACGTCCCGATTATTGGCCGCATCGAGGACCGTACCTGTCCTCTTGACCGGAGAGGGTAGTCGCGTGATGATCCACCCGTTCCTCATCGAGTCGCTGGCGCGAGAGCACCAGCGCGACCTCCTAGAAGCTGGCTTCCCGGCACCTCGTAGGCGCCGGCTGAGCCTTTTGGCCCATCATGTGATATGGCCTTTCGTGTCCTCGCGGCGCCCGACAAGTTCCGCGGCACCCTCAGCGCCAGCGACGCTGCGGCAGCAGTGGAGCTCGCCAGCCAAGCCGCACGTTGGTCCTGTGACCTAGCCCCTGTATCTGACGGTGGCAAGGGCTTCTTGGACGTATTCGCCGGCTACGGGTCCCGACAGGCCACTCGCGTGGTCGGCCCGCTGGGCGAGCCCGTCGAGGTCCCGTGGCTCCTCGGGCGCGACCGCGAGTACCCGTCGCGGTCGCTTGCGGTGGTGGAGTCGGCCCTGGCCATAGGCCTCCAAGTGGTCGGCGGGGCGCAAGGCAACGACCCTGTGCGGGCGAGCAGTGCCGGCGCCGGCCAATTAGTCGCCGCCGCCATCAAGGCGGGGGCCGACCAAGTGCTGGTGGGCGTGGGTGGTTCGGCTACCACCGACGGCGGGCTCGGCGCGGTCGAGGTACTGGCCGGAGGCGGCCGTTTACCCAGGGCAGAGATCCTCGTCGCTTGCGACGTCGAAACCAAGTTCTCCGAGGCCGCGCTGGTCTTCTCACCTCAGAAGGGGGCGGCGCCAGCCCAAGTCGAGCTGCTGGCGCGCCGCCTGGAGAGGGTGGCCCAGCTCTACCAGGAGCGCTTTGGTGTCGACGTGCACCAGTTGTCTGGAGCAGGTGCCTCCGGCGGCCTCGCCGGGGGCCTGGCAGCTATCGGGGCCAAGCTCTTGCCAGGCTTCGAACTGGTGGCCGAGAAGCTCTCCCTCGCCGAGCGGGCCGCTTCGAACGACCTGGTCGTGACCGGGGAGGGGCGGCTCGACCGGCAGAGCTTCGCCGGCAAGGCGGTGGGGGGCGTGGTGCGGCTGGCGGCCGGCGCCGGCGTGCCGGTGCTGGTCGTGGCCGGCGACGTCGACCCGGAGGCCGAAGAGGCCGCGGCCGCCACCGGGTCGCGTCTCACCGTCGTCTCCCTGGTCGCCCGCTACGGCCTCGAGCGGGCCATCTCCGACACGGCTGCCTGCGTGCGTGAAGTAGTCGCTGACTATCTAGCTCATTGGCGCGGCGCCTGACGACGTGTGCGGCCCGGCGGAAGGCCGGAGCCTGGACGGCGGGCTCGTTCCGAAGGCCTGGCCGCCGGCCAGGTGCCGTACCTTGCCGCCCAAACGCCTGTCCGGAAACTGGCTGGCGGGGAGTGCCGGCGAGCCCCTATCATGGCAACTGATCATCCAGAGCGGTCGAGGGACGGGCCCGTTGACGCCGCGGCAACCAGTGAGCCCGCCAGCTGGCGGGAAACATGGTGCCAATGCCCGAGACGATGAGGAGGCAGGGTTTGCCGTTTGTCGAAGGTCTCCGGTGCCGGGAGTGCGCGCGCTCGTACCCCGCTGAAGCGCTCCACGTCTGCGAGTGGTGCTTCGGGCCCTTGGAGGTGGTGTACGACTACGAGGCCATAGCCGCCTCGGTCTCCCGGGAGCGCATTGCTGCAGGTCCCAAGTCGATATGGCGCTACGCCGACCTGTTGCCGGCGGGCCCGGAGGGAGCGGTCGACCTCGGGGCCGGTTTCACGCCCTTGCTCCGGGCCGACCACCTGGCCGCCGAGCTCGGCCTGTCGGAGCTGTGGCTGAAAAACGACACCGTCAACCCGACCGGCTCGTTTAAAGACAGGGTGGTGTCGGTCGCGCTCACGAGGGCACGCGAGCTCGGGTTCAAGGTGGCGGCGTGCGCGTCGACCGGCAACCTGGCCAACGCAGTGGCGGCGCATGCCGCCCGCGCCGGGATGCGTTCGGTCGTGTTCATCCCGGCCGACCTCGAGTTGCCCAAGGTCGTGACTACGGCCGTCTTCGGGGGCACCCTGGTCGCCCTGGAGGGCAACTACGACGACGTCAACCGCCTCTGCGCCGAACTGGCAAGCGAGTACCCGACCTGGGCCTTCGTCAACGTCAACGTCCGCAGTTACTATGCAGAGGGCTCGAAGACGCTCGCCTTCGAGGTAGCCGAGCAGCTCGGCTGGCGCGCCCCGGACCACGTGGTAATCCCGGTTGCCTCCGGTAGCCAGCTCACCAAGGTGGCGAAGGGCTTTCGGGAGCTGTCGAAGGTGGGGTTGATCGACGGCGAGCCCAGAGTTCGCATATCAGGCGCCCAGGCGGACGGCTGCGCACCCGTCGCCCAAGCCTTCGAGGCGGGGGCTAGCTTCGTCCGGCCGGTGAAGCCGAGCGGGATAGCCAAGTCGCTCGCCATCGGCAACCCCGCCGACGGCGCGTACGCCCTGGAGGAGGTGCGCAAATCCGGCGGGGCCGTGGCTTCGGTGAGCGACGCTGAGGTCATCGAGGGGATCCGCCTCCTCGCCCGGACCGAGGGCATCTTCGCCGAGACCGCCGGGGGTGTGACAATCGGCGTCCTGGCCAAGCTGGCCGCGTCGGGCGTAGTGAAGCCCAATGAGAAAGTGGTGGCGCTCATAACCGGCAACGGGCTCAAGACGGTCGACGCCGTCGCCAGCCAGTGCCAACCGACGGCGACCATAGAGCCCACCCTGGAGGCGTTCCAGGCGGCCGGCGTGGCAGACTGGCAGGCGTGAGCCAGCTATGAAGGTCGAGCCATGAGCGTCAAGGTCCGCATCCCAACCCAGCTCCGGCCTTTGGCCGGCGGCGTCGGCGAGGTGGAGGTCCAAGCCAGCACCGTGGGTGAGGCCTTGAAGGCGCTCGACGTGGCCCATCCTGGGTTCGCCGAGCGGCTCTTCGACGACAGCGGCGAGCTGCGCCGGTTCGTCAACGTCTTTCTCGGCGAAGAGGACGTGAGGTTCCTGGAAGGGCTGGCCACCACCGTCCCCGAGGGTGCAGTGGTGTCCGTGGTACCCGCCGTCGCTGGTGGCTGAGCCGGCGGATATTTCCCTTCTTCGTCTCGATCTTGCGCGCTAGGGCTCGTTTGCGCTGTAGTGTTAGCAGTCGACGTGTTCGAGTGCTAACCAAGGACCAGACCGGGACCCCCGGCCGGAGCCCAACGGAGGAGCGATAGACCGATGCCCAAGCTGATTGCTTTTGACGAACAAGCCCGCCGGTCCCTCGAGAAGGGGATGAACCAGCTGGCCGACGCCGTGCGCGTCACCCTCGGCCCCAAGGGCCGCAACGTTGTCTTGGAGAAGAAGTGGGGCGCACCCACGATCACCAACGACGGCGTGTCGATCGCCAAGGAGATCGACCTCGAGGACCCCTACGAGAAGGTCGGGGCCGAGCTGGTGAAGGAAGTCGCCAAGAAGACCGACGACGTAGCCGGTGACGGCACGACCACCGCCACGGTGCTGGCCTGGGCCATGGTCCATGAGGGCCT